>NZ_CAMHZN010000002.1:0-296426 GCF_946190335.1 Streptococcus mitis | reverse complement strand
ATCATGGTCTTCATCATGATGGTGTCCATGATGATCTTCATCGTGATCGTCATCATGAGCTGGATTTGGTGTTGCTGGATTTGCCCCTTTCAAGTGGTCTTGCGCTGCCTTAATTTGCTCTGCTGACAAGTCCTTCTTGAAGAAGTAATGATTGTGGTCGCCGTGACTCATGATAAATCCTGCTTCATCTTCAGCAATAATACGATTGGCATCAAAGCCGTGTCCACCTTCTTCATGTTCCTCATGTGAAACACTAGGATTGACTGGAAGAGATGGCGAAGGTGTTGTTAGACCATTATTTGGAAGAGTCGGTTGACCAATTTGATTCGCCTTAGGAATGTAATGGAAATGATCACCATGTCTGACGATATAAGCTGTGGCTGTTTCTTCAACGATATCTTTAGGATTAAAGATATAACCATCAGATGTTGAAGGAATTTCCTTATTTAACGTTGAAGAAGCATTATTCAATATAGATGGATTACTTGGAAGATTTCCTAGACTAGACGCTACTTCATGAGGTTTTTCATTTGTAGAGACCGTAGAATCAGTTCCACCGATAGGCACCATTCTAGCAATCTTTTCTTCTAAAGGAGAGAGCTTGCTGTAAGGAATAAAGTGATAATGGTCGCCATGCGGAATCGCAACTCCATTTGGTGTACGGCTGATAATCTTAGCAGGGTCAAAAACCAGACCGTCTGATTCACTGTAACGTTGGTCACTAGGTGAATCATAGAGTTCTTTCAAAAGACTTTGGAGATTTTCAGCTTTATTTGCTGGCTTGCTAGTTGAGCCTTGTGCTACAGATTGCGTGTTATTGTCACTAGCTGCTGAAGAATAGCTTAACTGACTCGGTTGCGTATTTTTCCCAGCCAGATGAGCTTTAGCAGCTGCTAATTCACTAGCAGACAAATCACTTTTTGGAATATAGTGGTAGTGACCTCCGTGAGGAACTATATAAGCATCACCAGTATCTTCAATAATATCAGCTGGATTAAAGACATAACCATCATCTGTCGTATAGCGTCCCTGAGACCTTGCTACAGCAACATCTGAGCTGACCTTCTCATTATCTTTGACATGTTCTTGTTTTTGTCGGTTGATTTCGTCTTTAGTTCGAATATTATCAGCATGAGCTACATCTTTCAGATAGACATAATATTTTCCATCGACCTTGATGATATAACCACCCTTGACTTCATTGACAATATCTCCATCCTTAAGTTGATAATTTGGATCCTTCATCAAAAGTTCTTCACTAAAGAGGGCATCATAAGGAACTTTCCCATTATAGTAATGATAGTGATCACCGTGTGACGTTACATAGCCCTGATCTGTAATTTTGATGACAATTTGCTCAGCCTGAATTCCTTCTTTTTGACTGACCTGATCTGGTGTCAGGTTTTCAGTTTTCTGACTTGACTGGCTACCATCCACATAAGAGACACGATTATTGTCCTTATTTTCCTGCGATCGATGCTGGTTCAGTGCATAAGCACAAAGACTCAAGGATACGATAACAGCTGATCCAGCTGCTATATATTTTTTACTGAATTTCATAAATCCCTCATTTCAATAAATGATGAAGCTTTTCTTAACTTCTTTTTCTCGGTTAAACAGTTTTTTTAAACTGGTTATTTAACCAATTAATTAACCAGTAAATAGTTTACCTTTTTTAAGCTTAACTGTCAAGATTTTTATATCATTTTAAAAAATAAAAGCCAGTATTGCTACTGACTCTTACATCATTTTGATTTAATAGGATAAACTTATGCTTCTGGTTTCGTCGTAACTGACTCACTACCTTTTAACAAAGCAAGTAGTTTCTCTGCTTCTGCCATGATGCCATTATTATCCATGGTTTGGAGACTCAGATTATTTCGTAAACCAGATAGGCTCTCTGTCACATTGTCTTTCAAACTAGCATCCATTACTTTAGCAAGTAGAGCTTCTACTTCTTTGAGTTTGGCTTCTACTTTTTCGGTTTCTACTTGAGGGACTTCAGCTTCGTCTGTTGTATCTTTAGATACTTCTTCTGTCTCGTCTTCATCAGTGCTCGGTTTATAAAGATTATCTACTGAAGGGGTTGAACCTGTATGATTTTCTTTTTCATTGGATTCAGGACGGGTTGACTCGTCTGATTCATGATGATCTTCCTTATCTTCATCAGATTTACTGTCTTTGTCTGCCTTATTTTTACGAACATGGTCGCTGGCATTTCCCCAACCATTATCTGAGTGAGGACGTTCTTCAGGATGTTCAACATAATATTTTACAGTCGCAAAGAGATCCTCAAGGCTATAACCCTTAGGTGCTTCATAGAGTCCTTCGTCAAACCAACCAAATTTAATGTTATGGTAATGGTCGTAATGAGGTATAATTAAGCTACCATTTTTAACTTCAACAGTATGTTGTAGATTGTAAGGAATATGATCAAGTGGGACCTTCTTAGCTGCTTCCACTTTGTTATAGATTGCTTCTACTCCTTTAACCTCAGTATGTCCTGAACCCTGATTCTCTGTTGAAGGAGGTATCAAACCTTTCTCTTTAGCATAATCCTGGGCTGCCACTCTTTCAGCTTCAGACAAGCTCTCTTTCTTAATCCAATGACTATGGGACATATGTGGAGTTACATAAGCATCTCCCTCATCACTGGTAATATCACGAGTGTCAAAGATATAGCCATCTTCTGTTGTATACTTACCTGCTAATTTCGCTAATTTAATTTCATCGTCTGTATAAGCAATTTGAGAATTTGGTTTTCCAAGTCGCTCTGGATGGGTAATTGGTGCTAAGAATGACAATAAATCATCTACCAATTTTCCTTTATTAGAAGATTCATCATTCAAACGTTCTGCTAATTTGTCTAAGGCTTGGAAATCAGAAGTACGACCCTTATTTTCAGACAAGGCTTTATGAGCCTCGGCCAATAAATTATATGCTTTATCATAAAATTCTTGGTCACGAGGAGCGACATTTTCTTTCTTCGCAACTAGGGCATGTGTCTCTTGAGTTTTCTTTGACAAGAGATTTTCAATAGCGTCAATCTTATCCTTAGCTAAGTCTTTAGCTAGAACATAACGACTAGCGCCCTTATCTTCGATAATATATCCATCACCAACTTTTCTAACAACCTGGTTGACATCAAATTCTGTCGGTTTATTTTCCACTGGTGCTAAAGGTTTGGTAGTAGGGGCTGGCTTTAGAGGAGTAACACTTGGCAAGACACTGCCATTTTGTCCCTTAACAACTATCATACGAGCCAATTTTTCTTCCAGCGGTGACATTTGTGAATAAGGGATAAAGTGATAATGATCTCCGTGAGGCACTGCGACACCGTTAGCTGTACGTTTGATAATTTGTGCCGGATCAAAGACTAATCCATCAGATTCTACATGTCGTTCTGATAAAGGTTTGGCATACAATTCACTTAAAAGCGTTGGGATATCTTCCCCTTGATTTTGATGATATGTTGGGGTAACATTCAGATTAGGAGTCTCTGTCAAACTTGGTTGGACTGGTTTTGCAGTATTGATGTTTGGTTTACTTGAGCTTGTAGCAGAATGAGACTGTTTACCATTCCAATAAGCTTGGGCTGCAGCTAATTCTCCTGCAGACAAATCACTCTTAGGAATATAGTGAAAATGATTACCGTGCGGTACAACAAAAGCATCACCTGTATCTTCAATCACATCTGTCGGACTAAAGACATACCCATCATCCGTTGTATAAGCACCTCCAGTTCCTCGATTTGGTGCCTGCGTATTGAGATTAAAGTTTGGTTTAATCGTTGAACTTGTTTTCTCAAGACTGCTTGGTTTCGTATTATCAGAATGACTTTGAACTGGCTGACCTCCAATTGGTAGATTTCGAGCCAATTTTTCTTCCAAAGCAGACATTTGCGAATAAGGAATGAAATGGAAATGATCCCCGTGAGGAACTGCCACACCATTGGCAGTACGTTTTGTAATCTGTGCTGGGTCAAATACCAATCCATCAGACTCCACATGACGTTGGCTAAGTGGTAAAGCGTATAATTCTTGAAGGAGACTAGCTAAATCCTCATTTTGACTCTCAGGAGACGTTGCAGGATTTTGAGGAGTTTCAGATTGACTCGTTCTCACACTAGATCTTGTTTCTCCCCTGCTTGAACGATATTCAACCGTACTTAATTGGCCACCTTTTCCAGATAAGAAGGCTTGGGCAGCAGCTAATTCACTGGCAGACAAATCACTCTTAGGAATATAGTGGAAGTGATTGCCATGAGGAACGATATAGGCATCGCCCGTATCTTCGATGATATCAGAGGCATTGAAGATATACCCATCATCCGTTGTATAGCGGCCCTGAGCTCTGGCTGCAACTACCGCCTGATCGTTAGAACCGCCTCCATGATTATGACTGTGTTCCTGCTTCTGACGTTTAATCTCTTCTTTTGTCCGAATATTATCCGCATGAGCCGCATCTTTAAGGTAAACATAGTATTTCCCGTCTACCTTAATGACATAGCCACCCTTGATTTCATTGACAATGTCTGAATCCTTCAACTGATAATTCGGATCTTTCATGAGGAGCTCTTCACTGATAATAGCATCATAAGGAACCTTGCCATTATAGTAATGATAATGGTCTCCATGAGAGGTCACATAACCTTGATCGGTGATCTTGATGACGATTTGTTCTGCGTTGATTCCCTCTCTCTTACTGACTTCATCAGGTGTCAAATTTTCTGCCTTTTGGCTTGGTTGGTTGCCATCTATATAAGCTACTCGATTAGAATCTTTCTTAACGTGAGCAGCTTGGTAACGACCAAGTTCATAGGAACAAACACTTATGGCAAGCACTGCCACTGAACCTGCTACATATTTTTTATTGATTTTCATTCTTTCCTCACTTTAATTCTTCTGCTAGAACACTCATATTTTCTTCAAGATTTTCTAGGTAAGTCTTGTCATTTTGTGGGTCTGCCTCTAAAGGATTCAGAGTTTTAAGCCCCACACCTGTTGATTTGACAAGAGTTTCAGCTACTTTTGAAGAAGCATTACTTTCTGTAAAAATCGTTTTAACCTTATAGGTTTTTACAAATTCCTGAATTTCTGTTAGTTGTCTTGGACTTGGTTCTTGTTCTGGAGAGATACCTGCAATACCAAGTTGATTGAGTCCAAATCGCTTAGCTAGATAAGAAAAGGCTGTATGTTGTGTTACAAACGTTTTCTGAGTCGCTTTTTCAAATTTAGGCTGGAATTTCTTAGTCAATTCTTGAGCTTTTTTGATAAAGGCTTGCGCATTTTTTTGATAAGTTTCTTTATGCTCACTATCCACCTCTGAAAGTTTATCAGCGATAATCTGAGCTTCTTCACCAGCTTTTTCAGGATCTAGCCAAGTGTGAGGGTCATAGAGCGTTTTTTCATCAACTCCATCGCCTGCTTCCACATCTTCTAGCCCTGGGACACGGTCTAAAGTCATTCCCTCTGAAGCCTCTAAAACCTTAACTTTGGATTTTTTAAGATTGGGGTCCAGACTTCCCGCCCAAGATTCAAGCGTATGCGAATGGTAAACAAAGACATCTGCATCATAGATGGCTGCGATATCATTTGCTGAAGGTTCAAAGGAGTGAATCCCACTACTTGACTGAATCATCCGAACATCATTCAAGTCACCAGATACTTCCTTGACCATAGCATAGACAGGATAAAAACTTGTTACAATTTTCATCCCTTTCCCAGTCTGACTTTCCTTTTGGCCACAAGCCCCTAAACACAAAAGAAAGACACTTAACAATACTAAAAATAAACTCTGTTTTTTCATAAACAACTCCTTAACTATTTAATTAACTGGTAAACATTATACTCCTAAAAATTTAATCTGTCAAGCTATTTTTAGAAAAAATTTGAAATTTCTTTCACATATAAAAATCTGCTAAGTTCCAATAACTCAACAGATTCTCACTTTATTCTTCTATGGTAGAATGCTTATAACCATAAGTAAAGTAAATAATACTTCCTACTAACAATGCAACTAGGAAAGCAATCCAAGTTTCCATATTATACTGCAACATAAAGGATAAACAAATGATGATTGATAAAATCGGTAACAGAGGTACCAATGGTGTTTTAAATTCTCCAGCTTTGGGCATTCCTTTTTCTTTCCGTAAGCGAATCAGACCATAAGCCAGCATGATCAAGTAGGCCAAGGTACAAATATTTAAGAAGGCTGCGATACTAGCAAGAGGGAACATTCCTGCTGCTACTGCTGAAGCTAGACCGGTCAAGATAGTAGCATTCTTTGGTACCTTGCTAGTCTTTGTTAATTCTTTAAAGGCGGCAGGCATCAATCCGTCACGCGCTAAACTGTAAATCATACGAGATAGGGCATAAGTCATTGAGATACAAACCGTAATCAAGGTTAAGATAGCAACTAATGATACATAGTTGGCTGCCCAACTGATCCCAACGCTACGAAGGGCAAAGGCAACGGCATCGTCGACATTTAGATGGCTATAATGGACCACACCAGTTAAGACAAGCGTCACCAAGGCATAAAGAATGGTTACGATAGAAAGCGATAAGACAATCCCTCTAGGAATATTTTTTTGAGGAGTCTTGACCTCATCTACAGCCATAGAGATGGATTCGAAGCCTAAAAATCCAAAGAACATTAAGGACGCACCAGCCATAATACCAGTACTAGCACCATAGATTTGTCCAAAACCATAAGGAGCAAAATTGCTCCAATTATCAAGCTTGATATGCCAAATTCCCACCAAAATAAAGAGAGCTAAAGCGGAAAATTTCAAAATCACTAGAATAGAATTAAAACGTAATGCTGCTTTAGCATTGAGTAAAACAAGTGAGGTCACCAATACCAAGACAAGAATAGGCAATAAATCAACAAATGTCCCTGCTTGAGGATTAAAGGTACCATTTAAAGCCTGAGGAAGGGCTATCCCATATTGAGAGAGCAAGCCTTTAAAATAAGCTGCCCAACCCGAAGCCACACCAGATATGGCTGTCATGAATTCCATCATGGTTAACCAACCAGCCAACCAAGCTGGGAATTCTCCTAAAATAGCATAGAGATAGCTGTAGGCACCACCTGTAGCGGGTACTCGTGAAGCAAATTCTGCAAAAAAGAGGGCTGATAATCCTACACACAAGGCAGAAATGACGATTGAAATCACTAGGGCTGGACCCGCTAGAGTTGCGGCTGCAGTACCTGTTATTGTAAAGACACCTGTCCCTACCATGGCTCCGATACCCAGCAAAATCAAATCCCATAACTTCAAATGCCTGTGCATCTCCGTTTTATCCAAACTAACATTTTTTGTTCTAAATATATTCATCTTTGACTCCAAAATAAAATGATGATTCTATTTTACCATAAATATAGGATATTTGTGAATATTTATAAAACATTTTCCTAAAAAAATCTGACTACATCTTGTAATCAGATTTTTATCGATTCTATTTCATTTCTTTAAAAGCTGCTTCTGCATCCGCATTGCTGATAGCACCAAATTGAATCTTTCCAATCTTTCCTTGACTGTCAATTAGGTATTCTGTAGGAATGCTTCGAATTTGATAAGCTTGGAATGTGGTTGCTTTTGTGTCATAAAGAACTGGGATATCCTTATAACCTTGATCTTGGAACCATTGTGGGAATTGCTCAACAGTTTTTTCACCTTGAATTCCTGGTGCAATAACAGTAAGAATTTCGAAGTCACGATCTTGTTTTGCAGCTAATTCCATCAACTCAGGCATACTTTTTTTACATGGACCACACCATGAAGCCCAAAACTTCAAATAAACCTTTTTACCCTTATAATCAGATAGCTTAACTTCTTTGCCATCCATTGATTGCAAGGTAAAATCTGGCGCATCTTTTCCAACAGCAATTTGTTGTACAGTCGTTTGTTGTTGTTTTGGAGTTTGTTCTGGTGCTTGAGTCTTTTTAGTCTCTTCCTCACCACAGGCTATCAATACGACTAATGACAAGAGGCTTAAGCCAGCAAACATTACTTTTTTCATCTTTTTCTCCTTTATTCAAAAATTCCAGCTAGAACATTTACTTGTCCTAATAGTAACAAAATTCCCATTAAAATAATGAGCAAACCACCAATTTTCTTCAGTAACATCATATGACGTTTGATTTTACTAAAATAAGGCATCACTACACCAGAAGCTAGAGCCAAAACCAAGAAAGGAATAGCCATCCCTAGAGTATAAATCAAGGTATAGATAGCTCCTTGCCAAGCACCATTGCCTCCAGAAGCCGCAAGCGCTAAAACAGAACTTAAAACTGGACCAATACAAGGCGTCCAACCAAAGCTAAAAGTAATACCGAGTAAAAAGGCTGACCAATAACGATTGGCTTCTGATTTCTTAAAAGTAAAGCTTTTTTGAACCTCTAATTTCTTAAAATGAAAAATTTCCATCTGGTGAAGGCCTAAAATGATAATAATTGTTCCCATGGTATATCGAAACCAATTGGTGTAGAGAATATTACCAAAGTAACCAGCACCGAATCCTAGAATAAAGAAAATGAGTGAAATGCCTGCGATAAAGCAAAGAGTTCGAATCAGACCTGACCAGGCAACCTTTCTCCCAAACAAAGAAAAGCTTTTTGCGCTTTCCTGATCATCCAGCAAAATTCCAGTATAAACAGGTAACAGAGGAAAAATGCAAGGGGAAAAGAAGGACAAGATCCCTGCTAAAAAAACGGAGATTGAAAATACTATCGTTTCCAATAAAGAACCAACTTTCTTAATAATTCTAATCCTATTTTACTATAATCAATTTCATTTGTATGATTTCTGCTACGCAATTTGAATTAGTCTGTATTTGAAAGATTTTCCGGTACTAGTTCATTCAGATTCTGGCCCTTTTTTGCCTCCCTATACACAAAAAAGCCTACTGCTCAAGCTAGAAAACTTGATACAATAGGCTTTTTAAAGGTTGATTATTTAACAGCGTCTTTAAGAGCTTTACCAGCTTTGAATGCTGGTACTTTAGAAGCTGCAATTGTGATTTCTTTACCAGTTTGTGGGTTGCGACCTTTACGTGCAGCACGCTCACGAACTTCAAAGTTACCAAAACCGATCAATTGAACTTTTTCACCAGCTGCAAGGTAGTCAGCTACTGCTGAGAATACAGCTTCAACTGCTGCTGCTGAGTCTTTCTTAGTCAATTCTGTAGCTTCTGCTACTTTAGCGATCAAATCTTGTTTGTTTGCCATGTTAATGATTCCTCCAATTTAATTTCTAATTAACAATTATAATCATATCCTAAAATCCCTTTTAGGTCAAGTTAAAAACGCTATTTCTTCCCATTTTATTTATTTTTTTAAGAGTAGTAACGTACTAAAATAGCCCAAGCGTTCTCACCCGTGTGAGTTTGAATAATAGAGCCCGTTTCCAAAACTGAAATAGGCTTTTCAACATAAGCTTGTAAGCTTTCTTTCATCTCTTTTGCCCAATCAGCACTACCAGAATATGAAATTCCAATCTCTGCTACAGAACGTTCAGTTAGCGAACTTGTCAGCTCATCCAACCATTTTTTAAAAGTTTTAGCTCCACGCCCTTTTACGATTGGCTGCAATTCATGGTCTTTCATCTGCATGACAACACGTATATTGAGAAGGGAGCTCAACAATCCAGTTACACGGCCAATTCGTCCACCTTTGACAAGATTTTCCAAAGTAGAAACACCAATATAGAGTTCTGTGTGTTTTTTTACCTCTTCTATATGAGATAAAATTGCATCCATATCTTTTCCTTCTTGTGCTAACTTCGCAGCCTCAACAACCTGGAATTTCAGGGCTTGGTCAGTGAAGGAACTATCAATAACTGTCACGTCGGCAGTAGATAAACTAGCACCCTGTCGCGCTGCTTCTACAGTACCAGAAAGAGCATGGGACATATGAATAGCAAGAATCTGGCTACCATCCTTGCATAGGTCTTCAAAAACTTCAGCGAAGACACCTACAGGGGGCTGGCTTGTTTTCGGGAGATTCTTACTTGCTTGCATCAACTGAAGAAATTTACCTTCTTCTTTCAAATCCGCATCAGAATAAACAACATTATCAATCATTACAGATAACGGAACAACAGTGATATCTAATTGTTTTACTAGTTCAGGTTCAATAGTAACAGATGAATCGGTTACAATCTTAATTTTTGTCATAGTATCAATCTTTCTATTTTAGGATTCAGATTGGTTTTCTTACTTTTAATTATATCAAAAAAAGATTAAAAATCCTAATGGAGTCATTCAAATTTTCCTTAAAAATTTGATATAATCTACTTATAAGAAAAGAGGTTCCTATGATTAAAAAAATTTACCCCATTTTAACCATTTTACTAGGTGCTGCTATTTATGCTTTTGGTCTGACTTATTTTGTAGTTCCCCATCATCTCTTTGAAGGAGGGGCGACAGGTATTACCCTCATCACCTTTTATCTTTTTAAAATCCCTGTTTCGCTCATGAACTTGCTGATTAATATTCCTCTTTTCATCCTAGCTTGGAAGATTTTTGGAGCAAAATCTCTCTATTCTAGTTTACTAGGAACCTTAGCCTTGTCCGCCTGGTTGGCTTTTTTTGAGCGTATTCCCCTTCATATTGATCTTCAAGGTGATTTACTGATCACAGCCCTTATAGCTGGGATTCTATTGGGAATTGGGCTCGGAATTATCTTCAATGCTGGTGGGACAACTGGTGGAACTGATATTGTAGCTCGTATTATCAATAAATACACTCATATATCTATGGGAAAACTGCTTTTTATCTTAGATTTTTGTATTCTCATGCTTATTCTCCTAATCTTTAAGGATCTGAGATTAGTTACCTACACGCTCTTATTTGATTTTATCGTTTCTCGTGTTATTGATTTGATCGGCGAAGGTGGCTATGCAGGTAAAGGATTTATGATTATCACAAAACGTCCTGACCAACTTGCTAAGGCGATTAATGATGACCTAGGAAGAGGCGTTACTTTCATCTCAGGTCAAGGTTATTATAGTCGAGAAGATTTAAAAATCATTTACTGTATTGTCGGAAGAAATGAAATTGTGAAAATGAAGGAAATGATTCATCGAATCGATCCTCAAGCCTTTATAACCATTACAGAAGCCCATGAAATCCTTGGAGAAGGATTCACCTTTGAAAAAGAATAAAAAGAGGTAATGTACTGAATTGATTTCTTTTAGAATCTACAATAATAACGTGAAACAATGATAATTTCTCCATCAAAGTAATCCTTTAAAATCTTCTGTCGTGATAGTATCGAATTGACTACTAAAATCAAGAAGATATAATTCCTCTACACCCTCTCGTTTTAACTTTCTTTCACGTTCAGCAGAGTTCAAAATAGGCAAAAACAATTCCGAATGATAAGGCTCTAAAGCAATCTTTAAAGATTCATTAAACATCATAACCACGATAGGCAACAAATCCTTCCTCGTAGCCTTGTTGGTAACACGAAATAATTATTTATCAGATAGTTTGCCAATATCTTTGTGGTTTTTATAGAAATAGTAGTAAATATAAAATAATTATTTCATAATGATATCTATTTCTGTAACAGAAAATCTGAAACATATTTTTTACCTGAAGTGTAACAGTGTAGAAAGTTCATTTTTTTGAAATGATTATAAAGTACAATATATTGAGGTAAGAATTTTAAAGCCAGAAAAACGCATTATATCAGGCACTTAAAAACTTGATACAATGCGTTTATTTAATATGAAAAGATCTACTAGATTCTTTAGAAATGAACTTCCAGTAGCCTTTTCACTTTTTATTAATAAGTCCCTTCTTCACCTTGGCTAGTCAAGATTACCGGACCATCTTTAGTAATGACAAATTGGTGTTCATACTGACATGACAATCCACCGTCAATGGTCTTATGCGCCCAGCCAGTTTTCATATCTGTATCGATTTCCCAGTCACCTGTATTGATCATCGGTTCAATGGTCAAGACCATACCTTCACGAAGACGAAGTCCACGACCTGCAATACCATAGTTGGGAACCATTGGCTCTTCGTGCATAGTTGGGCCAACACCATGACCAACCAAATCTCGCACTACACCGTATCCACGACTTTCAGCGTATTCTTGAATAGCCGCACCGATATCACCGATACGATTTCCAACAACAGCCTGCTCAATCCCCTTATACATGGCCTCTTTAGTTACATCCATCAAGTTTTTCACTTTTTCGGACGGTGTACCAACAGCATAAGCCCAACAAGAGTCTGCTAGGCCACCAGAATAGCTCTGAGTGTATTTTTTCATTTGCTCCACATTGTTGAAATTTAATTTTGAGACATTCAGGTCAGATTTAGCAATGGGACCTCCCAAAACCATGTCAACTTTGAGCAAATCACCATCTTTCAAGATATAGTGACGAGGGAAAGCGTGAGCTACTTCATCGTTAAGAGAGCAACAGGTAGCATAAGGATAGTCCATCATGGCACCGTCAACTCCAATCTGAAGCGGAAGGAAATTTTCTTCCTTACAACGACGGCGAACGTATTCTTCAACTTCCCACATATCTACGCCAGGCTTAATCAAATCACGTAAGCCAATATGAATACTTGCTAGAAAATCTCCAGCCTTGTCCATAGCTTCGATTTCACGAGCTGATTTTAATGTTATCATTATTTCTCCTAGTTTCTAATTAATTTTAACAGTCACATTTGCTTTTGAAACAATCTGATGACCGTGATAAATATCGTAGTCAATAATAGCTGATCGTCTAGTATGATGGATAATACGTGCCTGAATGCGCAGTATATCATCTATCTGAACAGCCTGCAAAAAGTAGATCAGCATTTGTTCGATGATGAGATTGCGACCACTATTCACAACTAAATCTTGGGTCATATGAGTCAGTATCTCTGCCAATACACCATTAGCCAAAACACCGTTCTTCTCTAGCATAAAGGGTTCCACTGTAATCACTACTTCATCATGGTGATAAGAAAGTTTTTGACCAATCTGCTCAGAAAAAGTAGGTAGAGCAGAAACTTGGGAACGACTCATCTTCTCCATGACATCTCGTCTGGTTACAACCCCAAGCAAGGTTTGATTATTTCGAACAACCGGTACCATTTCAAAGTCTTCAGCAATCATCCGTTGACTCACATTGGCAATATTTGTCGATAATCCAACCAAAAATAGACTACGAGACATGACTTTATCAATTGTGGTACTTGGTGACTTATCTCCCGCATCTCTCATAGTAACAACCCCAACAACAACCTGATGTTGATTGATAACAGGGAAACGGCTGCTACGATTCTTACGTACCAAATCCAAATAATCTTTAACAGTGTCTGTCTCTCTCAGAAAACCATATTCATGACTCGGACGGTAAAGTTTCTCAACTGTCAGAATATCAGTCTTGATTTGGACATTTGATAAGGCTTTATTGATCATGGTCGCGACAGTGAAAGTGTCATGTTTGCTTCTTAAAACAGGAATTCCTTTTTGATTGGCCAGTTTAAGCACGTCATCATGAACATGAAATCCTCCTGTCACAAGAACAGCATTTTCATTTTCAAGTGCTAACAGTTGGATACGAGTACGGTCTCCGACAATCAAGAGTCCCCCATCATGAAGGTAGGACAGGATATTTTGTTCAGTCATGGCACCGATAGAGAACTTACTAAATTCTCTATCTAAACCTTCTTGACCAGACAGAACCTCAGAAGAAGTCACTTCAGCAATTTCAGCAAAAGTTAATCTTTCGATAGCAACTTTCTGAGATTTGACACGGATAGTACCACTTCTTGGACGAGTCTCTACAATTCCACGATTTTCAGCTTCTTTAATAGCCCGATAAGCCGTTCCATCACTGACTCCTAGATGGTTGGAAATGCTTCGAACACTGACCCTCTTTCCGACAGGTAATTCTTCCAAATAGCTTAGAATTTCCTGATGTTTACTCATTGAATTCTCCTTTTACATACCGAAATTCAAGATAATCCCGCATTTTTCTTGTGTAGCGATCACTTCCTTTAAACTGACGAGTCAAACGGAATCCAGACTTTAGAGCAACCTTTTGGCTAGCTTCATTTTCAAGATGAGTAATGATGGCTAATTGTTTTAAACCAAATTCCTCAAAAGAAAGCTGACAAATTTTTCTAACAACCTCTGTCATAAATCCTTGCGACCAAGCATCTTTTCTCAAAAAATAGCCAAGCTCAGCTTCTTTTTTGATTTCATCTAACTTCTCAAATTTAATAGAACCAATCATTTGTTGATTTTTCTGGTCACAAATTGCCCACACTCCCAAAGGGGACTTCATAAAGTAATTCGCTAATGCATATTGACTTTCTTCCAAACTAGCTTGACTTGGAAAAATGAATTGTAAATTTTCTGGATTTGAAGCTATCTCATGGAAGTCTTGACTATCACTAAAAAAGAAAGGACGCAAATACAAGCGATCCGTTTCAAAAAAAGAAAACATTGCTAATTTGGTCCAAATATTCATAAACACCCCTACGGTTTATTCTTCAACAAGTGTAATATCTGCTCCTAGATTACGTAATTTTTCAATAATATCTGAATAACCACGTAAGATGAACTCAATATTTGTAATTTCAGTTTTGCCTTCAGCCATTAAACCAGCAATGACAAGTGCGGCCCCAGCTCTAAGGTCAGTAGCTTTTACATTTGCACCACGCAAACCACGTCCACCAGTATATAAAATATGGTCGTTTGTAGTCGTAATATCTGCGTCCATCTTTGCTAGTTCAAAAACATGGTTTACTCGTTTTTCATAAATGGTATCAATAATGGTACCACGCCCCTCTGCTGTTAACAAGAGTGGAGTAATTGGTTGTTGCAAGTCAGTAGCAAAACCAGGATAAGGTGCTGTCTTAATATTGATTGCTTTCAAATTAGACTGTTCTTCGACAAAAATACTGTCTTCAGATACAGTCATTCTCACACCCATCTCTTCCAACTTAGCGATGAATCCTTCTAAGTGTTCGTATAATACATTGTTGATACGAATTCCCTTACCGACTGCAGCAGCTAAGGAAATATATGTTCCTGCTTCAATACGGTCTGGAATCACCTGGTGGCGAGTTCCGTGTAATCTTTCAACACCATCAATAGTGATAATATTAGTTCCTGCCCCACGGATATGGGCACCCATATTATTCAAGAGAGTGGCAACATCAATAATCTCAGGCTCACGGGCTGCATTTTCAATAATAGTACGCCCATTTGCTTTAACCGCAGCAATCATCGTATTAATCGTCGCACCGACACTAACCGTATCCATGTAAATACTTGCACCATGAAGTCCCACATCTTTAGCAGATAACTTCATGTTATCTCCCTCGTAGCTAACAGTAGCTCCCATTGCTTCAAAAGCCTTTAGGTGTAAGTCAATAGGACGTGGTCCCAAATCACATCCACCAGGCAAACCAACTGTAGCTTCCCCAAAGCGACCTAAAAGACTTCCATAAAAATAATAAGATGCACGAAGACTGTTGATTTTCCCATAAGGCATTGGAATATTTTGAACACCTCGTGGATCAATCTCTAACACATCGTCATAACGCTTAACAGTAGCACCCATTAACTCCATGATTTCGACAAGACTAGCAACATCGGAAATATCTGGAACACAATCCAAAGTCACCACATCATCAGCCAAAATAATAGCTGGAATTAAGGCCACAACGCTATTTTTAGCACCGCTAATAGTGATTTCACCTTGCAAGGGTAATCCACCATTGATAACAATTTTTCTCATTCTAAATTTTTTATGCTCTTTCAAAATTTCTAAAAAGGTCCTACATTAAAGTATATCATAAATCCACCCTTTTTTCCATCATTTTCAATTATATTAGCAGAATCGTATTTATTGGTAAATGAGCTGTCTTGAAATGTTTTGCCCCTTTTTTGCCCCCTAAATACAAAAATAGCCCTTCGGATAAAATCCGAGGGGCTAGAAACGTTGTTAAATCAACGGCCGAACTTTTGAATTTCATGGTTCGGGATAAAATAGTTCACTGAACTATTTTATTTTTTAAGGTTATCTTCCTATTGTTAGATACTAAAAAACAGGCATAAGCCTGCTCTAAATCTAACTTGATTTTCTCAAAAACTATTAAATTCAAATAAGTTGAGAAAACATAAAGGGTAACAAAAAGGAACTTAAAACGATGAGTTCAGCAGGCAAGAAACTAGCACGGTCAAACGTGCTTTTTTTATTGCTAATAGGTTCATTATATCACGTAGAAAATAAATAATATCAAAAAGCACTTAGATTTCTCTAGGTGCTTTGGTATTTTATATTGCGTAGTCATATCCTAGATTTTCTTTTATTTGTTCGAACATTTCTAAAATATGACCAGGGGTGTTATCTTTGAATAAAAATCTAGGAGTTGTATCATCTGGAAAGCTAGTTTTTATCCACGGATATATTTCTGTATAGAACTGCATCATTTCTTTACTAGGCAACGCCATTACTTCCATGATAATACCTCCTTAACTTTAACCTCATTATAAACTTTCCTAGACTATTTTTCAACCACTAAAACACCGTCACGATAGCTTTTAGCAAAGTCTAGCAGTATCTCAGCTTTGAGACGTTCATACTCAGCCCTATCAATGTCTAGTGTCTCGTATAATTGCCATAGCTTTAATCTCTCTCCAGTTCGCCTTGTAAAGAGATTGGCGAATATCTCACGTCGTAAATCGTCCAGATTGTCCCTGTAAGCCTCAATCATGCTTACTATCTCCACCGCTTTGGCTTCAAACGCTCCATCTTGACCGTCTAGGCTCAATTTAACCAGTGAATGATAGCTTTTCAGAAATCTGTAGATCTGCTTTGTTGTCTCTTCTTTATCGATTTGCATTTTTCACCTTGGCCAAGTTCTCAATGGCTTTTTTCTTAATTCTGTAAATTTGAATCTTACTAAAATCTAACTCCTTACAAACCTTAGCCATAGGTAGGTTATTCAAATACAACATTGTCAAAATCAAATTTTCAACTACATCATCTAACTGATTAATCATGTTCAAAACTTCAAATCGTTCATCCATAATAGCTTGCATTTGCTCCACTATCTCATCTTTAAGTTCCAAGGCTTCCAGTATCTTCTCCTCGGTAGTATTGGTTTTGCTAGTTTTTACCCTTGTCGTGAATTGATTGGATCCAGATAATAGTCCATTGTCTAAACTCTGGTACTTTAGTTGCAATCTCTGGATAAGTTCGTTTCCTTTCTTTACTCTTTTTAGTTGTGCCTCTATTTCTTTAATGGTCAAGTTGATACTCCTTCATGGTATAATTAGTTTAAAGAGTAGTGAGGTAGAGATGATAGTGTCGCTACGCAACTTCATAGTATGAGATGACGGGACAGGCACACCGTCCACTACTCCTGAGCGCTTAGATTGTTCTAGGTGCTTTTTTCATTGTATCTGCGTTCGCTCTTGATTCAAGTCCATTCTACGTACCATTTGATAAGCGATTAAGAGACGTTTTTATCTCACTTATTTCCTTGTTATTCTGCAAGCAATTAAGGCAAGTTATTTCTTTGCTTATCTGCTTATCATTTGGTAAGCAACAAATCCAAAATAACAGACTTTTAAATTACTCTTATCTCCCTGTCATTTGTTAGGAAAATAAGGGGAGTTATTTTAGTTCTTATCTTCCTATCATTTTGTAAGGAGAAAATCCAAATTAACGAAGCTAATAAGTCTCCTTATCTCCTTACAGTTTTTCAGGGAGTAAAATCAAAATAAGTGATGTTATTTCCTGTCTTATTTCCTTATCGTTTGACAAGGAGAAAAACGAAAATAAGGAGCTTTTAAATTCGTCTTAACTCCCTATCGTTTTGTAAGCAATTTAGAAGGCTTATTGTCGTCCTTATCTGCTTGTCATTCTGCAAGGAGTAAATCCGAAATAAGAGGGGGAAAAACTCCGCTTACCTGCTTGTCATTTCTCAGGGAATTAAGGAGGGTTTTTATTGCTCTTATCTGCTTGATAAATGATAAGCTCTAATCATCACAAAAACCTATATTATCCCAGAATATCCGCAATCCTTTTGTATTTTTAATTCGTGAAATATCTTTTTCTGCTTCTTCTTTTGTCAGATAGACTTCTATAATATCTTTGGGATTTTTTCCACCTATCCTATATCTTACCTCAAAATGTCCAGTATCAATCTGCGTTAAAAACACGGTATCAACTTCATCAACCACCGCTAACTTATTCAACTTATTTAAACGGTTTTTAATCGCCTTCATCTAGTATCTTCGCCTCTAATATTTCTAATTGCTCCACTACCTCAACCATTTCTACTGCCTTATAAGCCATGTTTAGAATGCTCTGGGCGCTCTGTTGTCTCGCATATGGGCTTACTGTCTTATCAAGCATGATTTCCCTTAATACATCGACTGCCTCGACGCTTGCATTCTGTAACAGCGTAGTAGACTCCTTTAGTTGTTCGCTACGTCTTTCACGGTAAATTCTCTTAAAGGTTGCATCGTTCAAGTAATTGTAAGCCGTCTTTCTGGTGATCTCACTTAATTCACTAGCTTTTTTTACATTCCCAGTCATGAGATAATTGGCCATAAATATTTCTTTTTTTCTGCTTAATTCTGTCAAATACTATTCACCTCGCTTTCTTCTACCATTCTTTTTAGTTCTTCTATTTTTTCTTTTGCTTGTTTATAATCTGAAAATTTGACATCACTAAATTTACGGGGGATATAATCATCCATATTTATATCCAGCCCATTGTCTTGGAAAGTTAACCTTAAACAATCCACATATAAAGACATACATTCATCGGTTGTTGCATATTCCGTCTTTCCAGCATACTCTTCTAACTTCTCTAGTCTTGATTTTAAACTTCTAACCATTCCCCTACCTCGTGTGTAATTCTGTCTGATTTATGTAAAAAAAGGGGATTGCTCCCCTCCACATCACAAACCTAACAAACCGCGTTTTTCCTTGCCCAGCAGCTTATCATATAGGGCTTTATCTTTCTCAAATAGTTCATGTCTACGCTTGTAGCCCATAGCTTTAAACTCTTCAAGAGTTACAGCTTCCTCTTCGTAAGATTTTGAAATACTTTCTACGTTCTTGGCAAGCCCCTGCAGTAAGTCAGCTTGTCTCTTCTCTTCTTCGATTTCTTGAAATAGTTGTTTATATTCATCTTTCATTATTGTTCTCCTTCGAATAAATTGATGCGATTCACAAAATACGCTAAATCATCTTTTGGATCTAAATAGCGGTGTTGACTTCCCATGTAACCAGCTACGCCACTGTAAATATAAGGCTTACTTACTCCACTATATTCTGGAGATGTATTCAGGCGGTCAAATAACTCTTCGATACCTGTTTCTCTTACCTCATCCGCCAATCTTTTAGCGGTATTTTTGTAGTTTTCGTTATAATTTGCAATCAACTCCAGAAGCTCAATAGATTTCTGTTTGATTTCTTGACGTTGGCGTTTCACTGTTTCATCTTGCTCTAATGTTGTCTCTAAATAACCTTTTGCATTAATTTTTCTAGCGTCTGCCACGATTGAGTCAATTCGTTCTTTTTCGAGTTTTGTTCTTTGTGCTTTCATATCAGCAATATACTTTTCTTTTGCGTTGATAGCTTGAAAATCTTCAAAAGTTTGTAACTCAGCTTTCTTGGATTTGATATCCTTAACTTCTTTCTCTGCTTTCTTGATTTCCTCATCAAAGCGATCAAAAATCTCTAATTGAGTCCGTACTTTGTCCATCTGGTTTTTGACTTCTTGCAATGTTGACATTTCTTTTTCCTCCAATCTTTCCAAAAACAAAAGAGGCATAGCCAAAATAGATTACTCTACTTTATGCTATACCTCTGATTTTTTCAGCCAGTATTCTTTTTAAATATTGTTGTTTTAGATTCCACGCTGGAGACAATCTCGCCGTCTTGTATTTTAAGCGTTACGCTTCCAAACTTCGGGATCTCTAACAGTTTTATTATACCATAACTTTTGAAATAAATAAAGCCTTCTTGTATCTCCATGTTTACCTCTCATGCTATTTGTATAGAACCATCACACTGGTCAATGTCCCTATTCTCTCATAGTGTCCCTCTGTTGCTTCTGAATGCTTCACATCTACCACTTGGACAGTTGCCATAAAGTCATTGATTTCTTTTTCAAAATCTTCTTTGCTTTCCCAAAAATGATGATAAAAAAATTTAGTTTTCATTTTTCTTTTCCTCTTTCTGTTTTAAGGGTGTCACTAGTAGTTACACCATTGCAAGGGGGTCGGTACTATCTACCCCATTTTGTCTTCCTTTGATTGCTGATTTAAACTCCTTTCCTCAAATCTACATATTCAACCACAAGTGTGACCTCTTTTTCATTACACTTTCTCAAATTTAAGTGAATCAATTTTAGATCTGGATTGTCTTTCATCCATTCGTTTAAGCTATCTAAAGCTACTGTCAGTTCTTTTTCAGTTACAAAATTCATCTTTGTCCCTTTTTCCTTTATTATTTTAGTTATTCCAAAAGTGTAGCCATTTTTAAAATCTAGTGGCTACACCCTCCGCCTTACTCTCTCAAGGGTTTTCGCCTTATGTAGCCGTGTAGCCGTTTCATCTCAGAAAAAAATAATATATAACGCTATATCTATTTAATTATATATACTTTTATAAAATATATATTTTGGCTACATTTATATTATAAAGTCAGTAATATCAAGGGTTTAGGGGTGTAGCCGTTTTTTCGTCTTGTCTACACCTCTTTGAAACCCCTACAGTATCAAGGGTTTTCAGTGTAGCCGTTTTTTTATCTTTTGACTACACTGCCTACACTTTATTTTTTTATTTTAGCAAATCCGCGCTTGATACTTTTGCCAAATCTCAAGGATTCCCTTGCTTCCCAACCGTCTTTATTTTGCATGATCTTCTTAACCTTGTTTTTATCTTTTGGATTTGGCGAGTTGTTCAAATACACCTCTGTAAAGAATAAATTAACTGCCACTTTGTCCCTTTCCACCAACTCCCCATATTTATCCGTATCTAAAGAGATTTCTATACCATTACTTCCAACGTGATAGCCATTATTCATCATGTCATAGATATAGTAGTATCTTGTCCTATCAGTAATTGGGAATTGATACATATTTTTTGGGTACGGTGTATCTAGATAACGTTCAAAATCTTCAAGAATTTCATCAACAAACCTATATCGGCTTCTAACCTCGTTTACTAGCTTTTCTTGCTCGTCTGTCAGGGTCAAAGACTTATTAGCCTTCCAAGCTACCACCATAGCACCCCAAAAGGCTCTACGGTCTTTTTCCGTCCACTTTCTGCCCTTATAGGCGATGTCCTTGTGGACTTCCGCAACTAGAAAGCGCCTTTCCCCTGTCAGGTCGTTTAAATAATCATGGTCATTGGTTGCCCTCACAATAATAAAACTCTTAGGCAATCGCCTGTCGCTGGAGGCGTAAGGCGGTCTAAACTCCAGCTTGGTTTCTGTGATGAATTTCTTCAATTCTGAAAAACTAGCCTTTTTACTGGCCACCATCTCATCATCAAAGACACACCAGTTTCTCACCATTCTGGCCTTGTCGTCTTTGTCTGTGAAAGTCTCAACGGTTGTAAAATACTTGTGAGTGAATAGCCCCTCAAAAAATTGGGTCTTTCCTACTCCCTGCCTTCCAGTCAAGTCCAGCACAAAGTCAAACTTGATAGAGGGGTCAAATACCTTGGCAACTGCTCCACGGAAAAACAAGTCCACGATAATACGGTTATATTCATCATCCTTGATATTCAGATAATGCCTCAGAATATCAAAGGGATCACGCTGATTCACTAACACTTTATACTCGTTTTCGCATGATTCCAGATAGTCTTTTAAGGGGTTGTAGCTATGTTCTCCAGCCACCACTTCTAAGATATCCGCTATGTCCGACTTTTTATAGTCCAGCTTATACTTGGTAGCAATATAAACCCTAATTTCTCTGATAATCAAGTCATCAATTACGCCGTCTAAGATTCTACCATTGAGTTTTAGAGGCTTAGTTACGTCAATTTCATAAGTAAAGACGTTGTATTGTATAGCCCCTTTTAGTTTGCTATCTCCATTCAAAATCTTCTTGAGATTGTCCAAGTTGACTGCAAAGCCATCGCCTCTTGCTTTCTTTGCCAAGTTCAGGCTATTATGTTCCTCATCGGTCTCCCTTGCTTGGGTCAAGTCCACCACTTCAGGCGGTACTTTCTGCTTATCTTCTTCAATGATTTTATCTACAATGTCATTGCTATTCAAAAGCCACCTCCTTATAGAATTTTGTCGCTACTTCTAGAAAGTAGCTTGCTAAGTCTTTCCGTTTAACGATTGCTGAAAACAAGTCCACTAATTGGCCAAAACTGTACCCATTCACAAATAGCAGTCGGACAAAAAGTGAAGTCTCATACCTGGTATAAATGCCATTACAAATCAGGTCAAAAACCCAGCCTTTTAACTCCACTCCAAGCCCCTGCCGTTGCTCTGTCAATTTGTTTACCTCTAAATCTTTCAGGATCGTCAGCAAGTCAGGACTGGCCAAACCTATTTCTAAATCTCTGGTCAGTTCCCAACCCTCTACTTCCTCACTTTCGTCTTTAACTGCCACATACAA
Organism: Streptococcus mitis; assembly: GCF_946190335.1. Classification (GTDB taxonomy): domain Bacteria; phylum Bacillota; class Bacilli; order Lactobacillales; family Streptococcaceae; genus Streptococcus; species Streptococcus mitis_CH. The sequence continues at coordinate 273,792 of NZ_CAMHZN010000002.1, read as the reverse complement.
ACCTTTGTAGTGAAAAGCCGTCAAGCCCTCGCCTATTGGCTCAAAGTAGATAAATTTGTAGTGATTGCCATTCTTCCATACTTGAGTAGGATTTGACTTGAGAAAGCCAAATAGGGGCATTTTCTCAACGGATATAGTCAACTCTATTATTCTCATTGCACCTCCTAATCTACTGCAAGAAAATTGTAAATATCACTCTTACGGTAATAGATTTTCTTACTGTTTTCAAAAGGCGACTGGAACGATTTTAGACCATGCTCCTGCCAATTATTTAACGTGGTTCCACTAATACCTAACTTCTCTAATACCTCAGGCCTAGAAATCAAGTCCCAGTTGTCATCACGTTGCTTTTCCAGTTCCATCCTTTTAGCTAAGTGATCTCCCACTTTCTCCAGTAATTCAAGTTCTGCTTCTCTTGATAATAGTTGCATATTACACTCCTTTCTAGTTATGAATCTTACCTGCAAGCTGGATATAACGGCCGTAGTAAGGGTTTAAATCCTCGCTAGGTGTTTCTATCGTCTGTTGGTTTTCTCGCTCAAATTGGGCGCTTTTTTTGCGGTCTAGGTGGTTTAGATAAAGCAGTAAGCCAATCAATACCATCATAAAGACAACCGCTTGTGTATTGGTCAAATCTAATTCATTCATCTTATGCCCTCGCTTTGTAATTCTTAATATATTCCACTTAATCAGTTCGCTCCATCTTCAGGAAGTCGTCCACCTCTTCGGCGCTTACTTATCGATCTACAAAATCAGCAATAAACTGGAAGAGGTTCGGATTTCTCTCCTTGATTTCAGCCATTTATTTATCAAATTCTGCTTGTGTCATGTTGTCTAGGTCTAGTGTCATTGCATTGCCTCCAGCTCTTTAGCGTCGTCATTGTTCAAAAGCAAAAAGGCTATTTCATTTAGACGATCGTATAGCTTTTCATTCTGGGCGTATGCTGTATCAGTGTATTTTTTAGCAAGCCATAAGAACGTGGTTGTATCATTCTGTAGTGCAAACTCAAGTCCTTCAAGAGCTAGGTTATTCATTTCTAAAACATTCATGATGTCGGTTAATTCGTTCCCTAATTCTGCTAGCTTCTTAGCCGATAATAGAACTTGTTGGCTTGATATTGCTTTTTTTGTTGTCATGTTTTTTACCTTTTTTCTATCTTTTTATACTTGCCACGATGGCTTTTTAATGCTTTTTACTATACTGGATATCCTCACACTCAAAGATGGGCGATGGCGAGTGTGGGGGTTTTGAATGGTTGTTTCTTATACAGTTTTTCTTGCAATGAAGTTCCTCACGCTCAGAAGTTTGCCGACCGAGAGCGTGGGGCTTTTTGAGTTGTTTCTTATACAGTTTTTCTTGTTCCTTTTCTGCCTTTTAATTGTTTTTTACTATACAGGATTGACACCACTCCAAACGCTGGGCTATTGCCTCAAGTTGGCGAACGTATGTAGTGATGACCAGTTTAAAGAGTTGGCGCTCTATACTTTTCAAAACCTTTTCTAATTGCTTGCCTGCCATTAGTTGTTATTGATTGAATAGTTGATTTTTGTTATAATTGAGATATAGAAAAAATATCTATATTCTTGATCCAGTCGCTTGCTCTCCTCGACCAAAATTTGAGCAAGTGACTTTTTTTGTTGTCGTTTTTAATCTTCATGTCTAGGTTTTTTATAAATCAGTTGACGGCTTTCCACTAACTCAGCGATAAAAGCTAGGTTATTGGCCGTATTCTCTATCAAGTCGTCAAGTACCCCTTTATTTTCAGGTAATGCCATAGCTTCAGCCACACTCACGGCATCATCTAGCCATGTTTTAAATTCTTTAAAGTTCATTTCTTTGCTCCTTTTTGTTGTCAATCCCCAGTGGTAAAGCACCACATGAGAAATCTGTAAATGTAAAATAGTATTGCGATTGGGTCGCTCCTTTCTAACTATAAAATAGTTCATCTATGGTTATATCTGGTTTGATTTCTGCAACCATTGACTTAATCACTAGACGTTCTTTGTCATTAAAAGCCGTCTTTTTTGTCTCTTTGTTATTATAAGATTGCAAAGAAATATCTAGCTTGTCCGCCATCTGTTGCTGAGTTAGTCCAAGCATAACTCGATAGCCTTTTAATTTGCTCATAGGTTTCCTCCTTTCTAAAAATGTCCCTCCATGAATAGATTGAAAGTGTGAAAGGTTGGAGGGTTTGTATCCGTTTTGGATAACTACGCGTTTATTATATATCCATTTTTGTTATTTGTCAACTCTTTTTTTGATTTTTTTGTAACATTTATTGATACTTTTCTAAAAATTAGATATAATCATCTATGAAAGGTGTGATAAACATGAATAGACTGAAAGAATTAAGAAAACAAAAAGGGCTAACACAACAGGAATTAGCTGATGAAATATCTGTATCAAAAATAACCATCTTAAGATGGGAGAATGAAGAACGTCAAATAAAAACAGAAAAAGCCCAGCAACTTGCTGACTACTTCGGGGTAAGCGTTGGGTATCTGTTGGGGTATGATGAAGTTCCAAAAGAATTAATAGATGAATTAGAGTTACAGCTAGATCATGTTTTAACTCCAACTGAAAAAGAAGATTTAGAAAATAATCCAGAATTAAAAAATCACTATTTATCTATTGTTAGGAACAGACTTCTACATAATCAAAGAAAGGAGGTTGAAAAAACTGCGCAAGCATTTGACAAAGATTTTATAAAATTTATAGAAAAATACTCTATTTATCTCTCTGATGATCAGATTGAGCAAATTAAAGATCTTATGAAAACAATGTCAAATATAAATAATAGATATTTGATGGTTGCAATGGGAGCAGGCTATCAAAGTGAAATGGAAATTGCTAAGACTTATGACTTCAAACAATTATTTGAATATAGCTCAACATGGAAAGACAATTATTCTTCAATTGAAAAAGAATCAGATGACTAATATCATTTGAGAACTAAAAAGGAAAATACCCATGAAAAAACTACTAAGCACATCAGCTATTTTACTCTCTGCTACCGTTCTAGTAGCTTGCTCTAACAATCAATCAACTACCAAAGATAGCTCGGAGCAACCAAAAACGGAGCAAACCAAAGCAATTGAAAAACCAGCTTCTAAAAAGGCTACTAGCTTGGACGATTTCAAAAAAGCGCTAGAAAGCAATGGATTCACAATCAAAGAAGAAATAAAAAAATCAGCTAGTCTTATTCAAGCCGAATCAGGGAAAGGGTTTATCTTAGATGATGATACTGCTGTAGAGGTTTATGAATATTACGATAAAAACCCGATGTTTGAAGAAGCTAAAAAAGAAAAAGAGTTAATCGGACACCCTGCTTATATCTACGGGAATTATGTTGTTTTAGTACTCAATGCTACAGACTCAAAAGATAAAATTTTAGAGAGTTTCAAAGGATTTGAATAAACAAAAAAATCCCCACGCTCTCAAAGTTTGTCCAGTCTGAGCGTGTATAGAGGGAAATAAAAAAGGAGTGAAATAATGGAGCATTATATTCATATACCTAGAAGTTTGAATTTTGAGTTTAGAAATATCTCTAAATTTTATAGTCAATACTCTGACATTAATGAAGTACTTGAAAAAAATGATGTTATACGTCTCAATTTTAGCAACACGAATTTCATTAGCGGAGAAATGACTGTGTTATTATCTATGGTAGTAGAAAGCTTACATAATAGAGATTATGATGTTCAAGCCAATTACAAATCGTTGCCTCAAAGTACACAGAATCTGTTATCGCGAAATGGCTTTTTTAAACGATATAAACTAGCTCCAGGATTATCAGATAATAAAAATACAGTAATCCAATTATCTAAGATTCCTTGTAAGGATGAAGATGCTGTCGATGAGTACATTGAAAATAAGTTTCTTGCAAAAATCGAGTCTGAAATCGAACCTATTTTTCGTAATGAAATCTCTATTTTCATTTTCGAGCTTGTACATAATATTTTAGAACATTCTGGTGCAGATAATGTTATAATGTGCGGGCAACACTACCCAAACATGAATAAAATACGTTTTGCTATTGCAGATACTGGAATCGGCTTACCAAATTATATTTTAAGTAAAAAAAGCTTATCTAGCGAAAAAGAAGCCATTAAATGGGCTTTTACAAAAGGAAACACAACAAAAGAATTAGAATCTGACACAGATAGTGGGGTCGGGTTAGCTTATATACAAGAAAAAATATCAAAAAAAGCATCTATGAAATTATTTTCTAATCATTCGTATTTTCATATCAAACAAGATGGGAGTTTATCTTATAGAAATTTAGAATACAGTGTACACGGAACACTGATTATCTTTGATTTTGATATCGAACAATGTAATAAAATGTTATAATGAAAGAAAGAAAATGGAGGAAAAAATATGGAAATAGTAAATGTAAAAGAGGTTATTGGAAGTAAGTTAGCAACTAGTAGTGATAAAGGTTTACTTCTCTATAAAATTTTGGTAGAAAAAGTATCCAATAAAGAACCGGTAACAGTTGATTTTTCTGATATAAAAACTGTTATCCCATCATTTACAAATAAAGCATTTGGAAAACTTTTTGATGTAATTAATTTAACAGAATACAAAGATTTAATACGATATAATGAGGATATAAATGAGCTTTTTATGGATTGTATCAATTACTCAATAGAAAATAGTACTACAAAAAGAGAACAGTACAAAGCAGAAATGAATAAAATGTATCAAGAAATAGAGGAACAAAATGCCTAATCTTAATTTTGTAAAAGCTACTATAAACAATCTTAATTCAAGACTTCCTCGTAGGGATATCCTAGTTGATACAAATGTCCTTTTGGATTTGTTTGGTGGCGAAAATAGATTTAGATATGATAAGCTTTGGGAATATTCGTTAGAAAATGACTTGACTTTATATGTCACAACATTAACTATTTCTGAATATATCAATCGAAAATGTCGTAATGCATTTGAAGTTTATCAGGAGAATTTGTCTATTCGTGAAGAAAATGGAGAAAGCATCGATGATGTAGAGTTTGAATACAAACGAGGATTTCAAAAGACATCTGAATATGAGAGTGTTTTTAATGAGAGTTTAAAACAAGTTGAGATTATATTGAACGATGCTAAATTGATAAACATAGATCATAATGAACTAAAAAATATAGAACCAAGTAAGTACAACCTCAAAGATTACAATGATGCAATTTTTTATTATTTGGCAACAAAAAATTCTTTTGGTATTGTAACTCATGACAGGGATTTTCTCGAATCTCGAGCGCCTTTAATCGTTTATACAAATTTAAACAATTAAAAATCCTCACGCTCTTCAAATATTACATATCGTTTATTTTTATTGACTTTTCTTAAAATTAGGGTTAGAATAAAATCATAAGGTCGCTTGACGACAAAATATATGATACTGTCCCAGGAGGACAATTCTAGCCCTGCTCTTATGAGTAGGGCTTTTAGTTTATTAAAAATCCCTGGAACCTCATCCCTAATATTTTTCTTTTAGGGTAGCCGAAAAGTCCGATTATACCAACAAAGGCGCGTGGATTCTCGAGCTTCGTTCGAGCTTCAAGCCTATATAAGCCCCATATCCGCCTTGTTTCCAACTCTGGTATTATTTACCGTCTGACTACTTAAAAACGAAAATAAGGGGGTTCTCGTAGCACCTCGCATGGTATAAACTCAAAATCTTTTCTAATTGCTTGCCTGCTGATGGAAAAGGAGTAAACCATGAAGATTACAGAATGCAAAAAGAAAAATGGAACTATCGTATATCGAGCAAGCGTGTATCTTGGAGTTGATAAACTTACAGGAAAGAAAGCTAGAACTACAGTTACGGCCAAAACAAAAACAGGCGTTAAAATCAAAGCTAGAGAGGCCATTAATGCTTTTGCTTCTAACGGGTATACAGTTAAAGATAAACCAACAATCACAACATACGAAGAATTGGTAAAAGTTTGGTGGGATAGTTACAAGAATACAGTTAAGCCCAATACTCGTCAATCTATGGATGGATTGGTTAGAGTTCATTTATTGCCTGTATTTGGCGATTACAAGCTAGATAAGCTGACCACGCCTATTCTTCAACAGCAAGTAAATAAATGGGCTGACAAGGCCAATAAAGGCGAAAAAGGGGCGTTTGCTAACTACTCCTTACTTCACAACATGAATAAGCGTATTTTGAAGTATGGCGTAGCTATTCAGGTAATACAATACAATCCAGCTAATGATGTCATCGTTCCACGCAAACAGCAAAAAGAAAAGTCTACTGTAAAATACTTAGACAACAAAGAATTAAAACAGTTTCTGAATTATTTAGATACTCTGGATCAATCAAATTATGAAAACCTATTTGATGTTGTCCTATACAAGACTTTATTGGCCACTGGTTGTCGTATCGGTGAAGCATTAGCCCTTGAGTGGTCTGATATTGACCTAGAAAACGGTGTTATCAGTATCAATAAGACACTAAACCGCTATCAAGAAATAAACTCACCTAAATCAAGCGCTGGTTATCGTGATATACCAATAGACAGAACAACCTTACTTTTACTTAAACAATACAAAAATCGTCAACAAATTCAGTCTTGGAAATTAGGTCGTACTGAAACGGTCGTATTCTCTGTATTTACAGAAAAATATGCTTATGCTTGCAACTTACGCAAACGCCTAAATAAGCATTTTGAGAATGCTGGTGTAACGAATGTATCATTTCACGGTTTCCGCCATACACACACCACTATGATGTTATACGCTCAGACTAGCCCTAAAGATGTCCAATACAGATTGGGACACTCTAACTTATTAGTGACTGAAAATGTTTACTGGCATACAAACCAAGAAAACGCAAAAAAAGCTGTCTCAAATTATGAAACAGCCATCAATAATTTATAAAGGGTGTCACGATCAGTGACTACCCTCTTACTATACCTAAAATCAGTTAAGGGTAACTAAAAGGGTAGTAAAATTAGAAAAAGCACTAAGGGAAAGCGCCCCAAAGTGCTTAGTTTAAAGGCTTGACGCCTTCTAATCTAGAAATTAGATTATTTTTTAAGGTTGTAGAATGATTTCAATCCACGATATTCTGCTACTTCACCAAGTTGGTCTTCGATGCGAAGCAATTGGTTGTATTTAGCGATACGGTCTGTACGTGAAAGTGAACCAGTCTTGATTTGTCCTGCGTTAGTTGCAACTGCGATGTCAGCGATTGTTGAATCTTCAGTTTCACCTGAACGGTGTGATACAACGGCAGTGTAACCAGCTTCTTTAGCCATTTCGATAGCTTCAAAAGTTTCAGTAAGAGTACCGATTTGGTTAACTTTGATAAGGATTGAGTTAGCAGCACCTTCTTGGATACCACGTGCAAGGTAGTCAGTGTTTGTTACGAAGAAGTCGTCACCAACAAGTTGTACTTTCTTACCAAGACGTTCAGTAAGAGCTTTCCAACCATCCCAGTCGTTTTCATCCATACCATCTTCGATAGTGATGATTGGGTATTTGTTAACCAATTCTTCAAGGTAATCGATTTGTTCTGCAGATGTACGAACAGCAGCGCCTTCACCTTCAAATTTAGTATAGTCGTAAACTTTACGTTCTTTATCGTAGAATTCTGATGAAGCACAGTCAAATCCGATAAATACGTCTTTACCTGGAACATATCCAGCAGCTTCGATCGCAGCAAGGATAGTTTCAACACCGTCTTCAGTTCCTTCGAAACGAGGAGCGAATCCACCTTCGTCACCTACGGCAGTTTCCAAACCACGTGATTTAAGGATTTTCTTAAGAGCGTGGAAGATTTCAGCACCGTAACGAAGAGCTTCTTTAAATGTTGGCGCACCAACTGGCAAGATCATGAATTCTTGGAAAGCGATTGGAGCGTCAGAGTGAGAACCACCGTTGATGATGTTCATCATTGGAGTTGGAAGAACTTTAGTATTGAATCCACCAAGGTAGCTGTAAAGTGGGATTTCAAGGTAGTCAGCAGCAGCACGAGCTACAGCAATAGACACACCAAGGATTGCGTTTGCACCCAATTTACCTTTGTTAGGAGTACCGTCAAGAGCGATCATAGCACGGTCGATAGCTTGTTGATCACGTACATCGTAGCCAATGATAGCTTCAGCAATGATGTTATTTACGTTGTCAACAGCTTTTTGTGTACCAAGACCACCGTAACGAGATTTGTCACCGTCGCGAAGTTCAACTGCTTCGTGTTCACCAGTAGAAGCTCCTGATGGAACCATACCACGTCCGAAAGCACCTGATTCAGTGTAAACTTCTACTTCAAGTGTTGGGTTACCGCGTGAGTCTAGGACTTCGCGAGCGTAAACATCAGTAATAATTGACATTTTTTACTCTCCTTATGAGTTAAATTTTTTACACCTCTATAATACCTTAAAACCCCTCCTTTTTCAAGAAAAAACGTTATCTTTGTGCAAATTTTCCTTAACTTTATGAAGTAATCGCTTTCTTTTGTCTGTTTTATTCTAACTTTTATGATATACTGTTTTCATGACAGATTTATCAAAACAATTACTTGAAAAAGCTCATGGTGGAGCAAAATTAAATCCGGATGAGCAAAGACGCTATCTTGGTACCTTTGAGGAAAGAGTTCTTGGATATGCAGATATTGACACAGCAAATAGCCCTCAGCTAGAAAAAGGCTTTTTATCTATTTTAGAAAACCTTCAGGAAAAAGCAGAGCCACTATTTGTAAAGATTTCTCCAAATATCGAATTTGACAAGCAAGTTTTCTACTTAAAAGAAGCTAAAGAAACTGATAGTCAAGCTACCATTGTATCTGAAGAGCATACTTCTTCTCCTTTTGGCCTGATTATCCATAGCAATGCACCAGTTCAAGTAGAAGAAAAGAATCTTCGACTTGCTTTTGCAAAACTTTGGGAAGTTAAAAAGGAAGAACCATCCAAAACATCCTTATGGAAGAAATGGTTTGGCTAAATCTTGCGCATATTTAATAAATGCCCTATATTGGCAGCCGTGTGCTCCAAATAGAAACTGGCATTTTTCAGACTATCTTCTAAAGGTTCACTTTTCTCCAAAATAGAAAAGGCAGCTTGGATATTTTCAAATGGTAAAGGAGGTAAATCCTCAGCAAGACTACCACAAATAGCAATGACAGGAACTCCGACAGGGGTTCTTTTTGCAACACCAATAGGCGCTTTACCTGATAAGCTTTGACTATCTAGCCTTCCTTCTCCTACAACAACCAAGTCAGCATGTGAAACTTTCTTATCAAAGTTAATTAAGTTCAAGCAGGTATCAATTCCCGACACGATATTTGCCTGAGCAAAGGCACACAAACCGCCAGCAATGCCTCCACCAGCTCCTGCTCCTTTAAGTTCCAATGTTGCAGGGGAGACTTTTTCATAAAAATCTTGGATCGCTTGATCTACGGCATCAAACATAGTAGGATCTAGACCTTTTTGCTTGCCAAACGTGTAGGTCGCACCTTGAGGACCACATAAGGGACTTACGACATCTGCTAAAATACGAATTTGAACATCTTCAGGAATTTCATAGCGATTTTCTTTTGAAACAGAAGCTAATTTCAATAAGGACTGACCCCAAGCGGGCAATACATTTCCATCCCTATCATAAAATCGATAACCTAAACCAGCAGCGATCCCAATTCCTCCGTCATTACTGGCCGTGCCACCAACACCGATATAGATTTCTCTAATCCCTTGAGCAATGAGATGACGAATCAACTCTCCAATACCACAAGTTTGGATTTGAAGTGGATTTCGTTTCTCTAGCGGAATTTTTCCAAGGCCAACCAAGTCGGCAACTTCAAATAGGGCTAGTGGTTCTTTTTGAAAATAGCGCATGGCTTCTTTTTGTCCAAAAGGTCCTGTAACTTTGATCCATTTTTCTTCAAGGTCAAGAGAATGTCGAATGGAATCTACTGTACCTTCTCCCCCATCACCAACAGGGCAGAGGAGACATTCTACATCTGCTATCGATTGTTGGAAGCCTCTTTTTATTGCTTCAGCTACCTGTTGAGCTGTCAAGCTTTCCTTAAATGAATCTGGTGCAATTACAATCTTCATATTTCACCTCATTCTAAACAGTCAATCAAGGGAAGAACTTCTAAAAAATCCCTCTTGTCAACATGGTTTGGTATTTCTTGTTTCAGTACTTCTTTGGCACAAAAAGCAATTCCCAGTCCTGCTGACTTCAACATTAATAAGTCATTAGCCCCGTCACCGATTGCAACAGTTCTTTCTTGAGGAAGTTTTAGTTCCTCTCTCCATTTTTCCAGAGTCTCTTTTTTGATCTCGGGATTGATAATTTGTCCAACTAATTTTCCTGCTAAAAGACCATCTTTGACTTCAAGTTGGTTGGCAGAGAAATAGGCAACTCCAAGAGATTTTGCTAATCTCTCAACTATTGGAGTAAAACCACCGGACACCAGACCTACTAGGATTCCATTCTTTTGGAGAATGGAAATAAATTTCTGTGCATTTGGCGATAGATGAATAGACTTGAAGACTTTATCAAAGACCGAAATAGGAAGGCCTTCCAAGAAGGACACTCTGTCTCGTAAACTGCTTTCAAAGTTCAACTCTCCTCGCATTGCCCGACTTGTAATCTGCGAAATTTCCTCCTCACGACCTGCCTCTCTACCCAAAAGATCAATCATTTCTTCTAGGATTAAGGTTCCATCAACATCCATAACACACAAACCTTTTACTTGAGACATCAGTTCTCCTCTCTAAATAGCCCAAAAATCGTATGAAGTCATCATACGATTTTATCTATTAATTAACTAAACTATGGTACAAGTCAAGGTATGACCTGCAGGCTGTATCCCATGAGAAATCACACTCCATAGCTTGTTTTTGTAGACTTCTCCAAACATCAGGATGGTTTCTATACAAGTCCAAAGCTGTTTGGAAAGTCCAATTCAACCAGTAAGGAGATAGATTGTCAAAGCTAAAGCCAGTACCGCTTCCTTCAATTGGATTAAAGGCTTTAACGGTATCTCGCAACCCACCAACTTCATGGACCAATGGCAAGGTTCCGTAACACATAGCCATCATCTGAGACAAGCCACACGGTTCGAAACGACTCGGCATGAGGAAGAGGTCACAAGCAGCGTAGATTTCTTGAGCAAGTTTGACATCAAAAGTAATATTTGCTGATAACTTGTCAGGATAAATCTGAGCAAACCATGAGAAAGCTCCTTCAAAGGCTGGATCACCAGTTCCCAAAAGAACAATCTGAACATCATTTTGCAAGATATGATGCAGACTTTCCACCACCACATCAAAACCTTTTTGGCGTGTCAAACGAGAAACAATTCCCACCAGTGGAACGTCAGCTCTAACTGGCAAGCCAACTCTCTCTTGCAATTTTGCCTTATTTTGGGCTTTTCCAGACAAATCTTCCTGATTGAAATGATAATCTAAAAGAGCATCCGTCTGAGGATTATACAGGTCAGCATCAATCCCGTTCACGATACCAGATACCTTGCCAGACTCCATTCGAAGAATCTGATCCAAGTTACATCCGAACTGACTGGTCATAATTTCATGAGCATAGCTAGGCGAAACGGTTGAAACACGGTCTGCATAAAGAATACCAGCTTTCATCCAGTTCAGACAGTTGTTCCAGCGAAGGGTACCATCAGCATAACGTTCAAAGCCGACTCCAAACAAATCCCATAACATTCCTTCTGAAAATTGTCCTTGAAATTCCAAATTATGAATGGTTAAAACAGTTTTAATTCCTTGATAGGCTTGAATCCAACGGTATTTTTCCTTCAACAAGAAAGGAATCATGGCTGTATGGTAATCATGAACATGGAGAAGGTCAGGAATAAAGTCAATCCTTTCCATAACCTCAATGGCAGCCAGTTGGAAGAAAGCGAAACGTTCCCCATCGTCAAAATCACCGTAAACATGACCACGGAAGAAATAATATTGGTTGTCAATAAAGTAGAAGGTCACACCGTTTAAGACTGTTTTCTTAATCCCACAGTACTGTCTGCGCCAACCAACACTCACCTCAAAATGAAGAACATCTTCAATTTGATTTCCAAATTTAGCCTCTACCATGTCATAGTAGGGTAAAATCACTGCAACTTCGTGCCCAGCTTTTACTAGTGATTTGGGAAGAGCGCCAATGACGTCTCCCAAACCACCTGTTTTTGAAAAGGGTGCACCCTCTGCTGCTACAAATAAAATTTTCATGAATGAATATCCTCTGTTACTTTGCTACCTTTCTTAACGACGACTGGATGTTCTGCAGTTCCACGGATCACAACTCCATCCGCAACTTCAACACCCTTGTCCAAGATAGAATATTCTACCTGAGCACCTTCTCCAATAACAACACGAGGGAATAAGATGCTATCTTTAACCAAGCTATCCTTATGAACATGAATATTACGTGATAAAACAGAATTAGCCACTTGACCTTCAATAATACTACCAGAGGCAAACTGAGAAGTGCTTACCTTAGATGTGTTAGCATAGTAAGTTGGTTCTTCGTTTTTGACCTTTGTATAAATCTTTTGGTTTGGAGTAAAGAGTGAGTAGAATTTGTGTGACTCAAGCATATCTTTGTTAGCTTGGTAATAAGACTCTACAGAATGAATATTTGCCAGATAACCTGTGTACTCGTAGGCAAAAGCCCCTTCTTTTGCAGCCAAATCACGTAAAACATAGCGTAATTTCTCTGGATGTTCTTTCTTAGCTTCTTCTTCCAAGCGTTCAATCAACCAAGGGGTATCAACGACAAAGATATCTGTGGACATATTGTAAACTTCATCTGTTGACTTGTTATCAAAGAGTTTATGAGAACGAACATGGTCTGTTTCATCCACTTCCAAGATTGCATTTACTTCTGAAATATCTTTTTTAGGTAGTTTTTTATAAACTACAGTGATTGGCCCTTTTGTTGTACTATGTAGATGGAAAACTTGGTTCAAATCAATATTAATTAAAACATCACAGTTAAGTGACACTGTTTGGTTTGAGCCAGAACGTTTCAAATAAGTAAGAAGCTGTTGGTAGTATTCTTTTCCAACTGTACTACTTTCCACACGGGTATTGTAAATACCTAGATAGTAGTGGCTAAGAAGAGTTGACAATCCCCACTCACGCCCTGAACGGATATGGTCAAAGACTGAACTGATATTGTCTTGTTGGAAAATACCAAAAATACTACGGACACCAGCATTAGCAAGACTTGAAAGCGGGAAGTCAATCAAGCGATATTTACCACCAAATGGCAAACTAGCTACTGGACGGTGGTCTGTCAGTGTTGACATATCATGAAAACCAACTGTGTTTCCTAAAATGGCAGAATATTTATCAATCTTCATCTGTTGCTACCCCCACTACTTCATCATATCCTACAACTTGTACTTCTTCTGTTCCATCAATTTCGACACCATCAGAAATAACTGCACCTTCACCAATAATGGCACGTTTGATTTTAGCTCCCTGACCAACAATTGCACCACTCATGATAACTGAATCTACTACTTCTGCCCCTTCGCGAACTTGCGCACCTGTTGAGAGGATAGAATGTTTAACAGTTCCATCTACGAAACAGCCATCAACAACCAAGGAATCTTCCACGTGAGCATTTGCCCCAAGGAAGTTTGGTGGTGAAATTAGGTTTCTTGAGTAAATCTTCCATTGACGGTTACGGCTATCCAAAGCATTTTCTGGAGAAATGTACTCCATGTTCGCTTCCCAAAGCGATTCAATCGTACCAACATCTTTCCAGTAACCATTAAATTCATAGGCATAGACACTTTCACCTGACTCAAGGTAATTTGGAATGACATTCTTACCAAAGTCTGACATATCGACATTGCTCTTTTCAGCAGCAACAAGCATATTGCGGAGACGTTGCCAATCAAAGATATAAATCCCCATAGAAGCTTTGGTAGATTTAGGTTGAGCTGGTTTTTCTTCAAATTCAACAATGCGGTTATTGGCATCTGTGTTCATAATACCAAAACGACTAGCTTCTTTAAGAGGGACGTCTAAAACCGCTACTGTCAAGCTAGCATTATTATCCTTGTGAGACTGGAGCATATCATCATAATCCATTTTGTAGATATGGTCCCCAGACAGAATCAAAACATACTCAGGATTGACACTGTCGATATAATCGATATTTTGGTAAATAGCGTGACTAGTCCCTTCGAACCAACGATTTCCTTCACTGGCAGAATAAGGTTGAAGAATAGAGACACCAGAATTGATACCATCTAGTCCCCAGCTTGAACCATTCCCGATATGATTGTTGAGAGCAAGTGGTTGGTACTGTGTAATGACTCCAACATTGTTGATGCCTGAGTTGGCACAGTTTGAAAGAGCAAAGTCAATGATACGGTAGCGCCCACCAAATTGCACAGCTGGTTTTGCAATGCTTTGAGTGAGTTTACCGAGACGAGTTCCTTGCCCACCAGCAAGAATCAAAGCTAACATTTCATTCTTCATTTTCTACTCCTTTTTGGTTTTTACTTGTGACGGTTTTAGTAGGTTTCAAGCGACGTTTAATTTTCCAAACACTTGCTCCCATAGCCGGTAGGGTAAAGGTTAAGGTCTGCTCATAATCTTTCCATAGTCCTTCTTGCGTTTGAACAGTTTGATTATGTTCTTTCCAAACGCCTCCCCACTCTTCTAACTCAGTATTCCAGACTTCTTCGTAAATCCCTGCAACAGGAAGTCCGATTGTAAAATCTTTTCGTTCAACAGGTGCCATATTAAAGATACAGACTAACATATCATCCTTCTTACCCTTACGGATGAAGGAAAGAACACTCTGGTCTCTATTATCCGCATCGATGATTTCAATACCATCATAGCTGGTATCAATTTCCCACAGACAGCGGTGGTCTTTGTAAAACTGGTTTAGCTGAGAAGTGAAATACTTCATCTTAGCATTCATTGGATCTTCTAGGTTTGACCATTCCAACTGTTCTTCAGATTTCCATTCTAGGAATTGCCCATATTCACTACCCATGAAGAGCAATTTTTTACCTGGGTGACAAATTTGGTAAGTGTAGAGATTGCGCAAGCCTGCGAATTGATTGTAGCGATCTCCCCACATCTTGTGCATCATACTCTTCTTGCCATGAACCACTTCATCGTGCGAGAATGGTAGGAGATAGTTTTCATTGAAAACATACATAAAGCTGAAAGTCACCAGATTAAAGTCATATTTACGGTAAATCGGATCTTCTTCGTAGAATCGGAGGATATCATTCATCCAGCCCATATTCCATTTGTAGTCAAAGCCAAGACCATCTGAATCCTTGGTGTCAGTAATCTGAGTAGCTGATGAACTTTCCTCAGCTATCATCATAACGTCTGGATGAGCTTGTTTAATGACATCATTCAAACGTTTTAAGAAATAATAGCCTTCGTAGTTGAGATTGCCCCCATCTTTATTAGGCGTCCATGGGGCATCATCGTAATCTAGATAGAGTATATTGCTCACTGCATCCACACGAATACCGTCCAAATGGTAAAAGTCAACCCAAAACTTAATACTAGAAATCAAGAAGGACTGGACTTCATTCTTTCCAAGGTCAAAATTGAGTGCGCCCCAACCGTAGTTATGAGCCTTATTATGGTCTTGATATTCAAAAGTCGGTGTTCCATCATAATAGGCCAAGGCATCATCATTAATAGTGAAGTGACCAGGTACCCAGTCCACAATAACCCCAATATTGTTTAAGTGACACTCCTCAACAAAATCTTGAAATTCCTCAGGGCGACCATAGGCATGCTCTAAAGCAAAGTAACCCATAAGCTGGTAACCCCAACTCAATCCAAGAGGATGAGACATCAAGGGCATAAACTCAATGTGAGTATAGTTCATCTCGACCAAGTAAGGAATGAGTTCATCTTTCAATTGAGCAAAACTAAAAGGACTACCATCAGGATTTCTCTTCCAAGAGCCAGCATGAGCTTCGTAAATATTGACGGGACGCTCTTCAAAGCTCAAGCGTTTTCTACGAGCTAACCAAAGTCCATCTTTCCATTTTTTCTCTGGAATTTCTGTTAAAATAGCCCCAGTACCAGGTCGTGCCTCATACCTTACAGCCAAAGGATCAATCTTCATAAGCTGATGACCATTTGCACGTGTGATATGATACTTATAAATTTGGCCTTCGTAAGCAAGACTGGTAAAGACTTCCCAGACTCCAAATTCGTTCCGTTCCATTGGAATTTGATTTTCAATCCAATTGGTGAAATCCCCTACCAAGTGTACAGCCTGAGCATTAGGTGCCCACACACGAAAAGTGTAGCCATACTCACCATTTTTTTCTTCTCTATGAGCTCCTAGATAATGCTGAAGGTGAAAATTCTCACCTGTCATAAAGGTGCGCAAAACTTCTCTTTTATCCATAATACCTCCTATTTTCTGTAAGCGTTTTCTATAGATTTATTATACTACCTTTTTAGGGAAGATTCAAGTAAATTACGGAATTTGCAAAAAATTCTTTTGAAAGTCTTCAACAAATTCACTGATGTGTTCACTTGTAAATCAAGAATTTTCAGAAAAACCTTGAAAACAGATTGTTTTTTAATAATACTATCATAAAGTTCGTTATTTTGCCAACAAAAATATGATTTTAAGTAAAAAAATAAAGCAGGAAACGAATTTCCTGATTTTAAATTTCATTTCACATCAAAAACAATGGATTTGACATTTGTCATCGCTTCAATGCTATATTTAATTCCTTGCACTCCAGCCCCAGAACCTTTGACACCAAGGAATGGGAAATTATCTGGACCACGCTGGGTTTTATTATTTATATGGACTGTTCCCACTTCAAGTTTTTCAGCGATTTCAAATGCCTTTTTGAAATCATTTGTAAAGACTGATGATTGAAGGCCGAATTCAGATTCATTGGCAAAGGCAATAGCTTTCTCTACACTAGCCACACGAATAATTGGTAAAACTGGACCAAATGGCTCTTCCCATGCTACTTTCATATCTTTTGTAACTTGGTCAAAAAGCACTGGCCATAGAAGATTGCCTTCGCGTTTGATTGGTGTAAGAGCCTGAGCTCCTTTTTCTTGTGCATCCTCAATCAAGCCCCAAACAAAGTCCGCTGAAGCATTATCAATAACTGGTGTGATATCAGCATTGTCGAATGGATCACCAACTGTTAATTTAGCAACCTCTGCTTGAAGCAAAGTAGCTAATGTATCTGCGACACTTTCGAGAACAATAACACGTTTAATGGCCGTGCAACGTTGACCTGAATAGCTAAAGGCACCCACAACAATTTGCTTGGCAGCGTGTTCCAAATCTGCATCTTCTAGTACAAGAGCTGCATCTTTCCCACCAAGCTCCAACATGATAGGACGCATACCAGCTAAACAACCAATACGTTCTCCGATAGGAGTTGAGCCTGTAAAATTGATAAAATTGACTTCTTTGTGCTCAATGATATAATCCCCAATTTCTGAACCACGACCCGTAATAGTATTGAAAACACCTGCCGAAATCCCTGCTTCTTCAAACGCTTTAGCCAGCAAGAGCCCAGAAATAGAACCTTGTGTTGGTGGCTTAAACATGACTACATTCCCTGCAATCAAGGCAGGTGCAATTTTAGAAGCAGATAAATTAACTGTATAATTAAAGGGAGCAATAGCTAGCACGATTCCAACTGGCTCGCGACGGACAACGGCTAATTTGTTTTTACTTGCTGCTTCAAAACCGCCACCTTCCATTGCTTGTCCGGTGATACGGAGACCTTCCTCAGCAGCATAGCGAATCAAGTCTGCAGTACGTACCACTTCTCCAATAGCCGCTTTAATCCCTTTTGATACTTCTTTGGCAAGTATAGCACCAATTTCTTCCTTATCACGTTCTAAAATAGCTGCTGTTTTGTGTAAATAAGCCGCACGTTCAACTGCTGATAAAGCTCGCCACGCAGGCAAGGCTGCACGCGCAGCTTTCATAGCCTCATCTACTTCTGCCTGAGTCATAGCTGGAACAGTCCCTAATTCTTCTTGATTTAGATGTACTTTGAAGAAATTTTCTAAGAGCATAAATTAGTACTATAATAAAATGAAACAAGAAATGAACAATTTGGGGTTGGAATTAAAATAAATTTATAACAAGGTTTTAGAAGCAATATTGTACTATTCTAAATTCAGTTCATTAGACCTATAACTAACATAGATTACTGAAACAGAGTCTAGGTAAAAGTCTTTATAATAAAAAGACACCCTATCAAGTGTTCAAACACTTTGATGGGATGCGTTGTTTCGTGAAAATATTTATCAAATTTTCTATACAAGCGAGCTGTTAGCTAAGCTCTTTCTATTCATTCAATTTCAATGAATGGATTTTTTAGTAATGCTCATAACTGGGAATTTTGCTGTGTTAAAATAGCGAGATAGATGGTATTATAAAACACTCAAGACAGCTAGACTAATATCATCTATAACATTGTCTTCTTTTGAGCGACTGTTGGTTACCAACATGGCTAAATTTCCTGCATTTTCAAAGTAGAAGGAAGTTCCCTTGGCATTGAATACTACCAATAGATGTTCTGGTCCCCCGTGAATCTCGTAAACAATCCATCCGCTATTTTCTGTAGCTGTGTGGACAAAGACATGACGGTAAACTTCTTCGTATGTAGGGTAAGAAAAGGCACTAGTCTGTGTTTTCAGTCGAATAATTTGACGGATAAAGTCAATGCTTTCTTGTCTTTCATTGATTAAATCCCAGTTTATTTGGTTGACACTGTCAGGAGCGTTGTAACTATTCATAGCACGTTCTCGGTCTGCTTGAGTGAGTTGTCCATGTTCACCTGTCGGAATTAATTTGGTTCGTCCAAATTCTTGACCGATTTCCATAAAGGCCATCCCCTGCATGAGAAGGTTCATTGCTGTCGCCGTCTCAACCTTGCGCATAATCTGGTCTGAACTTTGATTAGGATGAAGAGTTGCCAGCAAATCATGAAGATTATAATTATCATGGGCTTCAACATAGTTGAGAACCTGGTTTGGACTGAGATAAGAACCCAATTCTCGGCTACCAAGAATGGCCTTGGCAATGATTGGTTCGGTGGCTGCACCACTTACAAATCCTGACTTGATTGCACCATAAACTTCTCCTCCTTTGACCGCATCACGCTGATCATCATTGAAGAATCCGATATTTGGCATTTGATAGGCATTGTCCTTCTTGGCCTTATCATAAGGCGCAAGACCTGTTCCCATATCCCAGCCTTCTCCATAAGTGATAATACGGGGATCAACCTCATCTAGCGCCCAACGAATCGCTTGCATGGTTTTGATATCATGAATACCCATCAAGTCAAAACGAAAACCGTCAATATTGTATTCCTGCACCCAGTATAGAAGGGAATCAATCATATACTTGCGAAACATTTCATGTTCACTAGCTGTTTCATTGCCTACACCTGTACCATTTTGGAAGGTTCCATCTGGGTTCATTCGATAGTAATAATCTGGAACAGTTGTTTGGAAAGGCGCATCAACCGTTGAAAAGGTGTGATTATAAACCACGTCCATGATGACACCGATTCCTGCATCATGATAAGCCTGAACCATCGTTTTTAGATCACGAACGACTTGTCCTGGATCATCTGGATTGCTGGAGAAACTTGGTTCTGGTGCATTGTAGTTTTGAGGATCATAGCCCCAGTTATAGGTTGCATTTCCATCCTCATCGTATTCCTTATGGCGATCAAAGATAGGCTGGAGTTGAACATAGTTGCATCCAAGAGCTTTGATATAGTCAAAGGCGGTTGCTTGGTCGAATTGGTTAGTCGTTCCAGTCTGGGCAGCACCAAGGAAGGTTCCACGGAGATGCTCTGCAACTCCAGATGTTGGAGATTTAGTTAAATCTCGAATATGCATTTCACAGATAACCGCTTTACATGGATTATCTAAACGCCAAGGAGCATCTGTTCCATGTTTGACTTCAAATCCATCTACTTGTCTCTCTTTGTGAGAGAGAATAACAGAACGTTTTCCGTCAGGACTGGTTGCAGTTGTATAAGGATCTCTTGTCAAACTCTTGTGATGAGGGAATTCAATCTGATACTGATAAGCCTTGCCAGCAAGATTTTCATCTAAGTCTAGGCTCCAAACACCAATGGTATTGTACTTATGACTGTATGTATAGCTATTACCACGCTCTAGATTAAAGGTTTTCCAAATCGGAGCGTCGTTGCTGGTATTTTCGTAGACAACCACCTGTACAGCTGTAGCCGTAGGAGCCCAAAGTTTAAAGCTTGTCTGATAATCTGAAAGACTGTAACCTAGTTCTCCTTGGTAGCCCCAGTGGTGATCAAAACTAGCGCTATGGATTGCTTTATCAAAAGCAAATGGATTTTGATCTTTGTAGTAAGGACTAGCAATGGCTGGGTTTTCAGAATAATAAACAGTCTCGTCGCCCTCTAAAATCCAAACTTCTGTCAGAAGCGGATAGTAGTTATAACGCACGGGATATTCCTTAACTTTGCCATCAATTTCAACTGAGAATTTCAGTTCTTCT
Organism: Streptococcus mitis; assembly: GCF_946190335.1. Lineage (GTDB taxonomy): Bacteria > Bacillota > Bacilli > Lactobacillales > Streptococcaceae > Streptococcus > Streptococcus mitis_CH. The sequence goes on along the minus strand of NZ_CAMHZN010000002.1, from coordinate 253,262 downwards.
AACTTCTCTTGACTTGTAACTGTGAATGAGAACTTTGCTCCAAAAAAGTTATTCTCATAATACAATTTTTCAACATTGTCCGCCTGTTTTCTACTAAATGAACAGGCTGCATAATCCCCATTTTTTCGATGAAAATGGATGACTACAGGGTAATTAAACATTTCTTTTCCTAATTTCTAATTTTAATTTAATTTTTTATGTGGTGCTGATAGATTCAGCGATTTAATTTCTTACTCAAGATAGACTCAATCCATGTCAAAACACTTTAGGAAAGACAGTTTCAGACTATCTAACACCTAGCCTTCTACTATTCTTTATAAACTTTCTAGCCAAGCTTCATCTCGAACCTCAATACCAAGTTCTTGTGCTTTTTGCAGTTTACTTCCAGCATCTGCTCCTGCAACAACGAGGTCGGTCTTTTTAGAAACACTGCCTGTCACTTTGGCACCCAGACTTTCGAGTTTACTTTTAGCTTCTGAGCGCTTGAGTCGCTCCAATTTTCCAGTCAATACAACGGTCAAGCCTGACAAGGCTGCATCTACCACTACAGTCTGACCTTTATAGTCCAGATTGACCCCAGCTTCTCTCAATTCTCTGAGGAGAATTTCAGAGCCTTCTGTAGCAAAGTAAGTCTGAAGACTCTTGGCAATCACACCACCCAGACTCTCAATACTAGCCACTTCCTCTGGATCTGCCTGAGCCAGATTTTCGATTGAATGAAAATGTTGAAGTAACAACTGACTGACCTTGCTTCCGACATGACGAATTCCCAAACCAAACAAGAGTTTCTCAGCTGAGTTTTCCTTTGATGCTTGAATGGCCTGATACAGTTTAGCAGCGGACTTCTCCTTAATCCCCTCTAAAAGGAGGAAATCTTCTTCTTTCAAACGATAAATATCCGCCACATCCTTGACTAAATTAGCAGCAAAGAGTTTTTCAACTACTGATGGACCAAGGCCTGTAATATTCATAGCATCACGAGAAGCAAAGTGGATCAAACCTTCCATGATTTGGGCAGGGCAACGCGGATTGATACAACGCAGGGCTACTTCATCTTCAAAGTGCAACAAATCAGAGTCACAACTTGGACAGTTTGTAGGGATATCTAGTTTTTCTTCAGAAACCCGTTTGGATTCTACCACACGTAAAACGGCAGGGATGATATCTCCAGCCTTATAGACGATAACCGTGTCGTCTTTGCGGATATCTTTTTCAGCAATATAATCCACATTGTGCAGGGTCGCACGGCTAACAGTTGTACCAGCTAGTTGTACTGGTGTGAGATTTGCAGTTGGCGTGACAACTCCAGTACGACCTACTGTCCAATCAACTGATAAGAGTTTAGCTTCTTTTTCCTCAGCAGGAAACTTGTAGGCTACTGCCCACTTTGGAGCCTTGACGGTAAAACCGAGTTCTTCTTGGCTTGCTAAATCATTGACCTTGATCACCACCCCATCGATATCATAAGGCAGATTCTCCCGTTCCTCTCCTACTTCTTGGATAAAATTCCAGATTTCATCTATATTTTCAGCCAAGATTCGCTTAGGATTGACCACAAAACCAAGCTGTTCTAGGTGCTTCAAAACCTTTTCTTGACTATCACGAGTTGAAGGACTGGCTTCTTGATAGAGGAAAGTCGCAAGATTGCGCTTGGCAACTACTGCTGTATCCAACTGTCGCAGAGTGCCTGCTGCCGCATTACGAGGATTGGCAAATTCAGACTCTCCATTTTCTTGGCGAGCTTGGTTAACCTGGTCAAAAGAAGCGCGTGGCATGTAACATTCCCCACGAACTGTGATATCTAGTTCTTCTGGCAAGGTCAAAGGAATGTCCTTAACACGCTTGAGGTTTTCCGTGATATTCTCCCCAACAGAACCGTCTCCACGTGTTGCACCAACAACTAAAATCCCCTTTTCATAAGTAAGCGAGATAGACAAACCATCGATTTTCAGCTCACAAATATAGGTCGGATGAGCCACTTCCTTACGAACACGCGCATCAAAAGCTTCAAGCTCCTCACGTGAAAAAGCATCCTGCAAACTATAAAGAGGATACTGATGACTGTATTTTTCAAAACCATCTAAAACCTTGCCACCAACACGATGGGTAGGACTGTCTGCTAGCACTTGATCTGGATAGGCAGTTTCTAACTCGACCAACTCTCGGTAAAGGCGATCATACTCACTGTCTGAAACCGAGGGATTATCGCTGGTATAGTACTCAGTCGCATAGCGATTGAGCAAGGCGACCAACTCATTCATTCTTTTATTCATAAAACTATTTTACCATAAATTAAGCCCTTCTCACAAACGAGAAGGGCGGAAAAAACACTTAGATTGGAATTATTTTTGAAGTCCAAGCAAACTTATGTCTCTTTTTCAAAATGAGTTCGTACATAGCCTAGAGCTAAGAAGGATAAGGCGACAACTCCAAGTCCAATAATCAAGAAAGAATAAAGATGGACACTTGGAAGAAAGGTCATCAAACCTTTCGCAATCGGCATAAAGAGAATTGCCAGTGTAAAAATGGTACTCAATACCCTACCCAAATATTCTCCATCAATCTTGGTCTGTACCTGTGTAAAGAAGTGAATATTAAAAATCGTCATAAAGAGTTCACAAATCAGGTTTCCAGAAAAGGTTAAAATATTGGGCAGTGGCAAACCCATCATGAAAACTCCTACTCCTGTTAAAATCAATAAGAACAAAAGTGTATTCATACTTGATTTAAATTTATTTGCTATCAGTGCTCCTATAATTGAGCCAATCGCACCCATGGTTAAGATAGTCGCATAAGCTCCTTCTACTCCATATAGTTTATTTGAAAAAGGAAGCAAAAACTCAAAAGCCGCAAAAAAGAAATTAACGCTGGAAGCCACTAACAGGAGAAAGAAAATCTCTTTTTGATGCCAGATATAGTGCAAGCCATCTTTGATATCTGCAAAAATATCTTTACCAGTAAAAAGTTTCTTATCTTGAACCATTGGTTCTTCTTTTGGAAGTAAGGCCACTAGAACAAATGCTATAAAAAAAGTCAAAGCATCTAGTAAGAGCGTCAGATGGAGACTTGCAAATTGTAAGACCAGAAAAGAAAGTACAGGAGAACTCACACTGACAACCTGCAAGACCAACTCCAAACGAGAATTGTAGAGGACCAGTTCATCCTTCTCTACCAATTCTGTGATAATGGCCTTATTTGCAGGTCTAGAAAAGGCAAAAGCAATAGCCTGAACAATGTTGGCAAAAATCAAAGACCCAATCATCCAGCTATCATTCCTTATAAAAGAAATAGCCAGACAAAGAATCCCACAAACAAGGTCTGTCACCATTAAAATCCTACGACGAGAAAAACGGTCTGAAATAACTCCGCCAAAGGGATTCACGAGAATAGATGTGACGAGTTCAGAAATCTGATAAATCCCTAAAACTGTCTGTCCGATAGTCCCCATGGACGCCAACCAGACACTATTTCCATAATCATAGAGCATATTCCCTATCTTATTAACAGCTCCACGACTAATCAACTGTACTGCATAGCGATTCATATAAAAACTCCTCTCAAATTTTGAAACTATTGTATCAAAACCGAAAGGAGCTTTTTATTTTTTCCCTTATTTGGGAAAATTAATCTTTGACAAATTTTTCGTAGTGTTCCTGATAGTAGGCTACTTGCTCTGGAAGACCTAGCACATCAAAAATGTGCATGGCCTCTTGCATTTGACTACAACCTTCTTTACACTGTCCCTTTTGATACAAGGCAAAACCTTTTAAATAATGGAAAACATTACGCTCATAAAGTTTAATACCTTTACCAATAATCTTCTCTGTATAAGTCTCAAAATATCTTGCATTGTCAAAAGAAAGATGCTCTAAACAATGCTGGTAACAATTAAGGGCTAAAATCAAGACCAGTTTTCTATGGCGACCAATTTCTTGATAAAATCCCTCCCTCTCCATCACTTCTCTACCAATTCGAGTGACGTAGTCCACATCGTAGAAACTATAGAGGTTTCCAAAAAGAATCAACTCATACATGGTCCATTCTTCTGTTTTGAAAAGATAATCTGCTACCTTATCCAAATCATCCTGCTTCATCTCATAAGTCGAATCTCTTTGACAAATCAGACCTTGTAGCAAAATCCAGTTCAGCTCAAAATAGAGTGGATTTGTCGAACTCTTAGCCTTTTCAAGTTGTTCTTCTTGAAGCTTTTGAAAACCTGCAATATCATTTGAGTAGTAAAGTGGCACAATTTGTCCCATCATGGCAACATGTTCATGATTGTGAAAATTCCTAGCCTTATCCATGAAATTTTCGATTGTTACATGAATGTTATCCAAAATCTCAAAGAAACGCGAGACTGCTAGGTCAGACTCCCCAAGCTCAAAGCGAGATAACTGAGAGGTAGAGCAAGACTCCCCTGCCGCCTCCTTTAAAGAATAATTTCCACTTGTCCGAAATTCACGAAATACTTTTCCAAGATGTTCCATCTTTACACCTGCTCTGATAATTCTTCCCATTCAAGCATGGCTTCTTCCTGACGGTGGCTGATTTTGTCCAGCTCAGCCTGTAATTCCATCAGTTTTTCAGCATCGTTTGTTTCCAACATTTGTTCAGAAATGGCTTGACTTTGACTTTCTAGCTCTTCAATTTCAGCTTCTAGACTTTCGATTTGTCGCATGAGTTTGCGAACTTCTTTTTGACTTTCTTTCTGAGCCTGATAATCATTGACTGGACTTGATTCTTTTACTTGATTGTTAGTTGAAGCTTCCTCAGTTTGAATCATTTCTATTTCTGCTTTCTTCTCAACATAGTAGTCGTAATCACCCAAGTAAAGAGTCGAGCCATTCTCAGACAATTCCAGTACATGAGTTGCCACACGATTGATAAAGTAACGGTCATGGCTGACAAATAGAAGAGTTCCATCAAAGTCAATCAAGGCATTTTCTAGCACTTCCTTGCTATCAATATCCAAGTGGTTGGTTGGCTCGTCAAGAATCAGGAAGTTGTTGTTTTCCATAGACAATTTAGCCAAAAGCAAACGAGCTTTTTCGCCACCAGACAGCATGCCGACTGATTTTTTAACATCATCTCCTGAGAAAAGGAAGGCACCTAGACGGTTACGAATTTCAACTTCTGGTGTCAGTTTAAAATCATTCCAGAGTTCATCCAGTACAGTATTACTTGGTGTCAGCTTGCTTTGGGTTTGGTCATAGTAACCAACCTCAACATTAGCCCCAAAGCGCTTTTCCCCCTTGATAAAAGGAATCTGGTCCACGATTGATTTAATAAAAGTTGACTTTCCAATACCGTTTGGTCCAACAATAGCAACAGCATTCATCTTACGAAGGTCTAGGTTAATTGGTTGTGACAGGACTTCCCCATCATAGCCAACAGCCGCATTTTCAACAGTCAATACAATATTACCAGACGTTTTCTCAGACTGGAAGGTCATGTTGGCAGATTTCTTACCAGCTTCAGGCTTGTCCAAACGCTCCATTTTTTCCAGTTGTTTGCGTCGAGATTGGGCACGTTTGGTCGTTGAAGCTCGGACTAGATTACGATTGACAAAGTCTTCAAGAGCTGCGATTTCCTTCTGTTGCTTTTCATAGTTTTTTGCCTCAGTAGCTAGCTTTTGCTCCTTCAACTCGACAAAACGAGTGTAATTGCCCACATAGCGATTCAAAGAATGCTTGGTCAAATCTAGCGTAATTGTCGCAACCTTGTCCAAGAAATAACGGTCGTGACTAACAATAATGAGGGCACCACTATAGTTTACCAAGTAATTCTCTAGCCAGGCAATGGTTTCAATATCCAAGTGATTGGTTGGCTCGTCCAAGACCAAGAGATTTGGCTTTTCAAGAAGCATTTTGGCCAGCGCCAAACGAGTATTTTGACCACCAGAAAGCTCAGCAATTTTCATCTGCCACATAGACTCGTCAAACTTGAATCCATTCAAAATCGCTCGAATATCAGCTTCGTAGGTAAAGCCTCCTGCTTGGCGAAAATTTTCAGATAAGCGATCGTAATCTGACATCAGCTTATTCAAGTCCTCACCAGACTTTTCTCCCATCTCTAGCTCCATCTGACGAAGTTGTTTCTCAGTTCGACGTAAGTCATCAAAGACATGAAGCATTTCATCGTAGATGGTATTTTCAGACTCAAAACGGCTATCTTGGGCTAGGTAAGACAGAGAAATATCTTTTTTCTTATTGATTTCTCCGCTAGTTGGCTCCTCTTCTCCAACCAAAATCTTCAAAAGAGTAGACTTACCTGCACCATTTTTCCCAACAAGAGCAATTCGATCTCGTTCATCAACTTGCAGGGTGATATTATCAAAAAGAACCTCTCCTGCAAAAGAACGTTCAATTTTATTAGCTTGTAAAATAATCATACAAGTAGTATAGCATGTTTCTCTAAGGCATTCAAGACTTGATAAACCGGCATATGTCACCTCTATTCTGAAAATTATGCTAAGGTTTTACTAAAACGCCAAAAAGTGCTATAATGTGAACGGTTAAAACAATTTACAAAAAGGAGAATTTCAATGTCTTACCAAGAAAATTACCAGAAATGGGTTGATTTTGCGGAGCTTCCTGACTACCTTCGTCAAGATTTGGAAAATATGGACGAAAAAACAAAGGAAGATGCCTTCTATACAAATCTTGAATTTGGTACTGCAGGGATGCGTGGCTTGATTGGTGCTGGTACCAACCGCATCAACATCTACGTTGTTCGTCAAGCTACTGAAGGATTGGCTCGTTTGATTGAGTCTAAAGGTGGAAATGAAAAAGAACGTGGTGTCGCAATCGCCTACGATAGCCGTCACTTCTCACCTGAGTTTGCCTTTGAATCTGCGGCAGTTCTTGCTAAACACGGCATCAAATCTTACGTATTTGAAAGCCTCCGTCCAACTCCAGAACTCTCATTTGCAGTTCGTCACCTCAACTGTTTCGCTGGTATCATGGTCACAGCCAGCCACAACCCTGCTCCATTTAACGGTTACAAGGTTTATGGTGAAGACGGTGGACAAATGCCTCCACACGATGCGGACGCTTTGACTACTTATATCCGTGCTATCGAAAACCCATTTGCAGTTGAAGTTGCTGATGTGGAAGCTGAAAAAGCTTCTGGTTTGATTGAAGTTATCGGCGAAGCTGTTGACGTAGAATACCTTAAAGAAGTTAAGGACGTAAACATCAACCCAGCCTTGATTGAAGAATTTGGTAAAGACATGAAAATTGTCTACACACCACTTCATGGTACTGGTGAAATGTTGGCTCGTCGCGCTCTTGCCCAAGCAGGATTTGACTCTGTTCAAGTCGTTGAAGCGCAAGCAACTGCCGATCCTGACTTCTCAACTGTAAAATCTCCAAACCCAGAAAGCCAAGCAGCCTTTGCCCTTGCTGAAGAACTTGGTCGTCAAGTTGGTGCAGATGTTCTTGTGGCAACTGACCCTGATGCTGACCGTGTTGGTGTTGAAGTTCTTCAAAAAGATGGTAGCTACCTCAACCTTTCAGGTAACCAAATCGGTGCTATCATGGCTAAATACATCTTGGAAGCCCACAAAAACGCTGGAACTCTTCCAGAAAACGCAGCCCTATGTAAATCTATCGTATCAACTGACTTGGTAACGAAGATTGCTGAAAGCTACGGCGCAACCATGTTCAACGTTTTGACTGGTTTCAAATTTATCGCTGAAAAAATCCAAGAATTCGAAGAAAAACACAATCACACTTACATGATGGGATTTGAAGAAAGCTTCGGTTACTTGATCAAACCATTCGTACGTGATAAAGACGCTATCCAAGCCGTTCTAGTCGTTGCTGAACTTGCTGCCTACTACCGTTCACGTGGTTTGACACTTGCTGACGGTATCGAAGAAATCTACAAAGAATACGGCTACTACGCTGAAAAGACTATCTCTGTTACCCTTTCAGGTGTCGATGGTGCAGAACAAATCAAAGCGATTATGGCTAAATTCCGTAACAATGCTCCAAAAGAATGGAACGCAACAGCTATCACTGTCGTAGAAGACTTCAAGGCACAAACTGCTACTGCTGCTGACGGTACTGTTACAAACTTAACAACTCCTCCAAGTGATGTGTTGAAATACACACTTGCTGACGGTTCATGGATTGCCGTTCGCCCTTCAGGGACAGAACCAAAAATCAAGTTCTACATTGCAGTTGTAGGTGAAACCAACGAAGAATCACAAGCTAAAATTGCTAACATCGAAGCGGAAATCAATGCTTTTGTAAAATAAAGACCTAAAAAGATGAGACCAACCAATCTCATCTTTTTTTCGTATCAAATCTAAGCAATTTTAGAAACTTTATGGCATACTAGACATATCAATGAAAGCGAGGTAATCTCATGGAACAATTTTTAGATAATATCAAAGACCTTGAAGTCACTACAGTTGCGCGTGCGCAAGAAGCTCTTGATAATAAAGAAACTGCAACCTTCTTTATCGGTCGCAAAACTTGCCCTTACTGCCGTAAATTTGCTGGTACTTTGGCAGGTGTCGTAGCTGAAACCAAAGCTCACATCTACTTCATCAATAGTGAAGAAGCAAGCCAACTCAATGAGTTGCAAGCATTCCGCTCACGCTACGGAATCCCAACAGTACCAGGCTTTGTTCACATTACGGATGGACAAATCAATGTCCGTTGCGACTCTTCAATGTCAGCACAAGAAATCAAAGAATTTGCAGGATTGTAAAAAACCACTCATCGAGTGGTTTTTAAATGGTCAAAATTACCTTTTTTCAATCAAATCTTGTATCATTCGCTGTAGTTCTTCGATTTTCTCAGATTGTTTCTCTATTAATATTCTTTGGCTCGATAATTCGTCTTGTAGTTTATCAAGTTTTATCTGTTCACCTGGATTATCTTTTACAAAAAAGTTCGTCAAGGCACTCGTTAACATTCCTATTGTTCCAATACCGACAAGCATTAATAAGACAGCTAACCATTTACCAAAAATTGAAGTAGGAATAATATCCCCATAACCCACTGTCGTTACGGTTACAAGAGACCACCAAAGACTATCTGAGAAAGATTTTTCTTCAACAACGGATAAAATCGAACTCCCTAGCAATACAATAAAGAAATTGAGATAAAGAATATAAAGTAAGCCATTTGTTCGTAAGAGTTTGCTTACCTTCTTTTCCAGCTTGCCAGTTAATCCAACGATTCTTAAAAGACGAGTCAGTTTCAGTAATTTTGTCAGCCTTGCTAAACGAAAGATACGTCCTAATCGAAACACTGTAAAAATAGCATTTAAAGGCAGGATAGCTAGCAGATCAAAGATATTTTCAATTATGAATCGCCATTTCTCTTTACTTAAAAAGAACCGCCATCCATAATCTACCACAAAAACACCCCAAAGTAGTAAATCAATAATATTGTACGGAGGATTGTCCAAATCGACCATCTCAGCAAATCCAAGCAAGACTAGAACAACAGATATCAACGCAAGTATGATAATCGATGTGTCATAGTAATCCTTAAATAACCATTTTCTTTTCACATCATTTCTCCTAAAACATTTTTAAACATTATACCACACCAAATATCTACTAATATATAAAAAAGAAGGCGAATGCCTTCTTTTTTATATATCTGTCAAAGGTGTTGCGGTATCTGGTGAGGTATCATAAACCTTAAAGTCTACTCCGACTCCCAGATCAGCTTGTGCTAGCTGATTGACCATGGTCATGTGAGCCAGCTCCTTGATATTATTCTCCTTAGATAAATGCCCAAGGTAGATCTTCTTAGTGCGATTTCCTAGCGTCCGAATCATAGCTTCAGCACCATCCTCGTTAGAAAGGTGACCCAGATCCGATAGGATTCGTTGTTTGAGTCGCCAAGCGTAAGAACCTGCTCGCAAAATCTCTACATCATGGTTGGACTCGATAAGATAGCCGTCCGCATTTTCGACAATCCCCGCCATACGGTCACTAACATAACCTGTATCTGTCAAAAGGACAAAACTTTTATCATCTTTCATAAAGCGATAGAACTGCGGTGCGACTGCATCATGACTCACACCAAAACTCTCGATGTCGATATCTCCAAATGTTTTGGTTTTACCCATTTCAAAGATATGCTTTTGTGAAGAATCTACCTTGCCAAGATACTTGCTATTTTCCATAGCCTGCCAGGTCTTTTCATTGGCATACAAATCCATACCATACTTGCGAGCCAAAACTCCTACTCCATGAATATGATCTGAATGCTCATGGGTAATCAAGATGGCATCCAGGTCTTCTGGTTTGCGATTTATTTCAGCAAGTAGGCTGGTGATTTTCTTACCAGATAAGCCTGCATCCACTAAAAGTTTCTTTTTTTGGGTTTCCAGATAAAAGGAATTTCCACTGGAACCCGACGCTAAAATACTGTATTTAAAGCCTGTTTCACTCATTCTAGTCTTCTACTTCGTCCTCCCATACTTCTTCTTTCACTGCATCCTTATCATAAGGGAGCACAATGGTAAAGGTTGAACCCTTACCATATATACTCTTGGCCCAAATAAAGCCCTTATGTTGTTTGATAATTTCTTTGGCAATAGACAGTCCTAAACCTGTTCCACCTTGGGCACGACTTCTAGCACGATCCACACGGTAGAAACGGTCAAAGATACGTGGCAAATCCTGCTTAGGAATACCCAATCCTTGGTCTGAGATGGATAAAATCATCTGATCATCAGTCGTCTTCATGGTCACTGTGATTTTTCCACCATCTGGAGAATATTTAATGGCATTGTTGAGAATATTATCAATCACCTGTGTCATCTTATCTGTATCTATCTCTATCCAGACTGAGGTAATTGGATAATCTCTCACCAGTTCATATTTCTTCTCTTCGTCCTGCCCTCTTATCTGATCAAAACGGTTGAGGATAAAGGTTATAAAGGCAGTGAAGTTGATTAATTCCACATCCAGGTGACTGGTTGCATTATCAATCCTTGAAAGATGAAGAAGATCCGTTACCATACGCATCATACGATTGGTTTCATCTAGAGATACCTTGATAAAGTCCGGTGCGACCGGTTCTGACAAGGCACCTTCATCCAAGGCTTCAAGATAGGATTTTACACTGGTCAGAGGAGTCCGTAGCTCATGACTAACGTTAGAAACAAAGAGTCTCCTTTCGCGCTCTTCCTTCTCCTGCTCCGTCGTATCATGCAAAACAGCAACCAAACCTGAGATAAAGCCAGACTCACGACGCACCAAGGCAAAGCGTACACGAAGGCTCAGATACTCTCCATTAGCATCCTGAGAATCAATCATGAGTTCAGGAATTTGGGTAATCAAATCACGAAGTTCATACTCATCTTCAATCTTAAGCAATTCTAGAATACTTTTGTTTAGAACATCTTCCTTCTGAACACCTAGCTGTTTCTTAGCCATGTCATTAATCATAGTAATCTTACCACGACGATTGGTCGCGAGGACACCATCCGTCATGTAAGAGAGGATACTGTGTAATCGTTTACTCTCTTGTTCAAGATTTTCTTGGGTCAAACGGATTACTTCTGATAAATCATTGAGATTATTGGTAATATTAGTGATTTCAGAACTTCCCTGCATATCCAATACCTGAGAATAATCTCCTGCAATCAGGTCCTTTACCTTTTGATTGATTTGCTTCAACCGAATATTATCCCTGCGATTTTCTAGCAAAAGCAAGGTAACAATCAAGATAAAACCCAATAAAATTAAAATGAAGATAAAATCACTAGTAAGAATATTTTTTCTAATCAATTCAATCATTATTTCTCATATAATAACCAACACCGCGACGTGTTAGGATATACTCTGGACGACTTGGTGTGTCTTCAATCTTCTCACGCAAACGTCTGATAGTTACGTCAACTGTTCGAACGTCTCCGAAATAATCATAACCCCAAACAGTTTCAAGCAAGTGCTCACGTGTAATCACTTGACCAATATGAGAAGCCAAGTGGTACAAGAGCTCAAATTCACGGTGGGTTAAGTCTAGTTCTTCACCGTATTTTTTAGCTACATAAGCATCTGGCACAATCTCCAAGTCCCCAATTTGCAAAGGTTGGGTTTTCTTTTCATCTGACTCTTGATTATCTACAGAAACCAAGTCCGTACGACGAAGAAGAGCTTTAACACGCGCCTGCAACTCACGATTTGAGAAGGGTTTTGTCACATAGTCATCCGCTCCAAGCTCCAAACCAATAACCTTATCAAATTCGCTATCTTTAGCCGAAAGCATGATAATAGGCACACTACTAGTCTTGCGAATAGTCTTAGCAACTTCTAAACCATCAATTTCCGGAAGCATCAAATCCAGAATAATAATATCTGGTTGCTCTGCTTCAAATTGTTCTAGTGCTTCACGACCGTTAAAAGCAGTTACAACCTCGTAACCTTCCTTGGTCATATTAAACTTGATAATATCCGAGATTGGTTTTTCATCATCTACAATTAATATTTTTTTCATATGTTCACCTTTTTCTCTACTATTATACCAAAAAAATAGCAAGAAGACACAATAGCTAGTCTTTGCTACTGTCTAAGTTGGCTTGTGCATAAGCCTGCCAGATTTTTTGTTGGGGTTTGGCAAGTGGAACATCCTTGAACTCTTCTGGTGAAAGCCAGCGAACTTCCCTATCTGAAAAATCATGGAAGTCAGTCACCTGACCTGCTACAATTTGAACATGCCATTTACGATGACTAAAGACATGCTTGACAGTCTCAAAATAAACATCAAGCCAATCAACATCTAGGTCATAGTCCTGCTGGAAACTCTCTTCTGGACTGGGTCCAAAATTCACACTTTCTTCTGCAACCTGATGAAAGAGGTCAAACTGCTCTTCTTGCGAAAAGTTATCAACTTCTATCAAGGGGAAATGCCAAAAACCTGCCAATAGCTTTTCACTTTCATTTTTTTCAAGTAAAAATTGTCCCTGAGAATTTTTCACAACTAAGGCTTTAAGATAAATGGGAACTGGCTTTTTCTTGGGAGCCTTAATTGGATAACGGTCCATTGTGCCATTCTGATATGCCGCACTAAAGTCCTTAACTGGACTTTCTTCTGGTCTGGGATTTACAGGCGCCTCAATATCAGATCCCAAGTCCATCAAAGCTTGATTAAAGTCACCAGGCCTTTCTGGGTCAATTAAGATTTCCATCATTGACTGAAAAATTTTACGATTACTTGGAATCCCAATATCGTGGTTGACTTCAAATAGACGCGCCAAAACACGCATGACATTACCATCTACAGCTGGCTCAGGCAAGTTAAAAGCAATACTGGAAATGGCTCCTGCTGTGTAAGGTCCAATACCTTTCAAGCTGGAAATTCCTTCATAGGTGTTTGGGAATTGACCACCAAAGTCAGTCATAATTTGCTGGGCTGCAGCCTGCATATTACGAACTCGAGAATAATAGCCCAAACCTTCCCAAGCCTTCAACAAACCTTCTTCAGGCGCATTCGCCAAACTTTCCACTGTTGGAAACCAGTCCAAGAAACGTTCGTAATAAGGAATAACCGTATCCACCCTAGTCTGCTGGAGCATAATTTCAGAAACCCAGATATGATAAGGATTTTTACTTCTACGCCACGGTAAATCTCTTTTGTTTTCATCATACCAAGTGAGAAGTTTCTCACGGAAAGAAACAATCTTCTCCTCCGGCCACATGACAATACCGAATTCTTTCAAATCTAACATATCTCTAGTATATCACAGAAGACCCTAACTGTCCTTTTCCTAGTATTAAAAAGCCTCTTCCCAAGGGAAAGAGGACTAAATCTTATTGATGAACTGCTTGGGCTGCTGTGATAAGGGTCAACTTGTACACATCATCTGCATTACATCCACGAGAAAGGTCGTTAACCGGCTTGTTCAAACCTTGCAAAACAGGTCCAACAGCCGCAAAACCACCAAGACGTTCTGCCATCTTGTAGCCGATATTTCCTGCCTCGATTCCTGGGAAGATGAAGACATTTGCTTGACCAGCTACTGTACTTCCAGGAGCTTTCAAAGCTGCAGTTTCAGGAACAAATGCTGCATCAAATTGCAACTCACCATCGATTTCAAGGTCAGGGCGCAAGTCGTGAGCAATTTTAGTTGCTTCAACAACCTTATCAACGCTTTCTCCAAATCCTGAACCTTTAGTAGAATAGCTTAGCATAGCAATTTTAGGCTCGATTCCAAACATCTTAGCTGTGATTGCTGAGTTGATGGCAATTTCAGCCAAGGCTTCTGCATCTGGATTAATGTTGATGGCACAGTCACCAAATAGGTAACGTTCCGTACCACGAACCATGAGGAAGGCACCTGAAGTACGAGTAACATTTGGACGAGTTTTGATGATTTGAAGGGCTGGGCGAACTGTTGAAGCTGTTGAGTGAATCGCTCCTGATACCATTCCATCAACCAAGCCCAAGTAAACCAACATAACACCAAAATAGTTGACATCTTCAACCAAAACCTTGCGTGCATCTTCTTCAGACATTTTGCCCTTGCGACGTTCTACCAAGGCTGCAACCATTTCTTCAAATTTATCGTAGTGTTGAGGGTCGATGACTTCATAACCATCCTCGATGCCTTCGATTTCAAGATAAATTTTAATTTTTTCAGGATTTCCAAGCAAAACAGGAATCACTTCTGTTTCTTTTACCAGGCGTTTAGTCGCTTGAAGAATACGAGGCTCTTCCCCTTCAGGGAGAACGATACGAGCATTTTTACCAACAAGGTTGGCTTTGAGACTTTCAAAAACTTCCATGAGTTTTCTCCTTTAAGATAATAATTATACTCTGAAACAGTTTTTATAGAGTATTAGTTGATAACTGAGTAATAAGGTTGCTAAAATCATCCGGCAAGGGACTTTCTAACTGCAAGTCTTGCTCTAAAAATGGATGATAAAAAGTTAAGGAATGACAATGTAGGGCTTGGCGCTGAATTCCATCGTCTAGACTACCACCGTACAAGTCATCTCCCAACAAAGGAAAACCAATATGAGAAAAATGGACTCGGATTTGGTGGGTTCGACCAGTGTGCAGGCGAATGTCTACCAAATGAATACTCCCATAAGATGCTACAATCTTGTAAGAAGTATGAGCATACTTTCCACCTTTAGCTACGCGTCTGGTAATAATGGAGTCTTCATCACGCGCAATCGGGGCAATAATTTCCCCCTCTGACTCTAAGCGTCCATCACCTTTAACCAAGGCAAAGTAGCGCTTCTCGATAGATTTCTTCTGCAACTGCTTGTCTAATCGTGCATGGGCATAGCCGTGCTTAGCAAAGAGCATCAAGCCAGAAGTGTCCCTATCGAGCCTAGTCACAATGTGAACCTGCTGATTTTCATAATTTTGCTTGACATAGTAACCCTTGATAAAATTGGCAATGGTATTGGAGTGATTGACACTAGGAATAGAAGCCACTCCATAGGGTTTGTTCAAGACTAGAAAATGGTCATCCTCATAGAGAATATCCAGTGGACGCTCGATAGCTTCTAGAGTTTCAAAGCCTTCCTCAGCAGGAATATCAATGGTAACTCGGTCTCCAATATCCAATAGATAAGTTGCATTTTGCGGTTGGTCATTGACTAGAATAGCTCCACCTCGAAACTTAATCTTGGCCAGCAATCCCTTCGAAACCTCGTGCTTTTTCAAAAAGGTCTTAACCTTGACATGTTCATCTGCGATAAATTCAAACCTCATTCGTCCACCTCGCCAATGAAAGCATCCTTAACACGATTCCAAAAACTGGTATGGCTAGGTGATGCGACGAAGTGAATCTTATGATGGTCGATTTGATACTCGATTCGCTCAATATTGCGGAAAGAATAAACGCTATTGTCAACCGAAATAGTGTGGTAATCATTTCTTGTAGGAATAAGTTCAATCTTATCCTTCTTAGGAACAATAATAGATGAACCCAAGGTTCGATAGACACGATTATTAAGACTGGCAATTTCCGTCAACTGAAGAGCTTCAATGGTTGGGTGTAAAACAGCTCCGCCGAGCGACTTGTTATAGGCTGTACTACCAGTCGGTGTCGAAACTGTTAACCCGTCTCCTCGAAAACGTTCAAAGGGAACACCATTAATTACAATATCCGCCACCATGGTTCGATCAGACCTGCGGATGCTAGCTTCGTTGAGTGCTCTGAAAATCTTAACTTCACCATTTTCAAGAAAGACCTTCACATTCAGAACAGGGTAAGAGACTCTTGCTCCGGTATCTAGTTGCAAATTAGTCACTAGCTTATCCAACTCAAAATCACGGTAGTCCGTATAGAAGCCCAAATGTCCAGTGTGAACACCGATAAAACGTACCTTGTCAAGCTGATTTTCGTACTTATGAAAGGCCGACAAGAGCATGCCATCCCCACCAATGGAAATGACAATGTCCGGATTGGTATCATTGAGTATAAACTGATTTCTCTTCAAACGATCTCGCAATTCATACAAAACCCTTTGACTCTGTGGTTTTCTATTAGCTATCAGGTCAATTCGTTTACCTGTATTCTTCATCTGTATCGTCACTATTTCCTACACCATCATTTAATTTTCTACTCAAAGGATCAAAAAGAGCCTGAGCTTCTTGGATATCATCACGTATTTTACCCATTTCTTCATCCAACTGGTGGGCAATTTTGGCAGTAATTTCCAGTCTCTTTTTAATTTCCTCTGGGAAATCCCCTTGGTACTTGTAGTTGAGAGAATGTTCTATCGTTGCCCAGAAATTCATGGCCAAGGTACGAATTTGAATTTCCGCCAAAATGGTCTTGGCTCCATTGATGGTATCAACTGTATATTCTACTACCACGTGATAGGAACGGTAGCCTGATGCTTTTCGATGAGTAATGTAATCTCGCTCCTGTATGATCCGCATATCCTGACGTTTGCGCAAAATCTCCACTACTTCCTTAACGTCATCTACAAACTGAACCATCACACGCAAACCAGCAATATCTTGCAAATCGTGCTCTAAGGTCGCATAAGTAATGCCACGCCGAGCCATTTTTTCCTTGATACTTTCAATTGGCTTAACTCGACCAGTCACAAACTCAATTGGAGAATGCTTATTTTGTTTACGATATTGCTTACGAATACCACGAAGTTTAATCTTTAACTCACCAACAGCTTGAATGTAAGGATCTAGAAATTCTTCCCATTCTAAGGTCATATATTCTCCCTTGTTCTCATATTATCCTTCAAAAATATCTTTGATTTTTTCTCCGGATTCATATACAATAAATACAATGCTTATTATACCATAAATCCGCTTTCAACGATAAAGAAAAGGTAAGAAAAATGAAACATTTAGAAATTGAATTGAAAACACTATTGAAAAAAGATGAATATAATCGTCTAAAAGACCAGTTCACAGGTGTCACTCCTGTTCTTCAAAAAAATTACTACATCGACACGCCTGATTTTGAACTGCGAGAAAAGAAAGTTGCCATTCGCATTCGAACCTTTGAAGACTGGGCAGAATTGACACTCAAAGTCCCGCAAAGTGTTGGAAACATGGAATACAACCAAAAATTGCAACTAAAAGATGCTGAAAACTATCTGAGCAAGAAAGAACTTCCTCAAGGGCTAGTATTAGATAAATTGGCGAAACATGGTATTAAAACAAGTGAATGGCAGATCCTTGGTTGTCTAACGACACTTCGCTATGAAATGCAAACAGCTATTGGTCTAATGGCGCTGGATGAAAGTCAGTACTTTGATATTACAGATTACGAATTAGAGCTTGAAGTTGAGAATCACGAGCAAGGGAAACAAGATTTCCAGCAATTTTTAGAGGAAAATCAGATTCATTATCAAAAAGCTCCCTCAAAATTGGTTCGATTTGTCAAAAGCATGAAAAATAGCTGAAATAATCTCTATTTTTTGGTAAAATAGAAAAGATAAAATACAAAAATCCCTGTTCATATAGGCTAGGCAGATATGACTAGGATTTAAAAAGTTTACAGAGGACGGTCTATAATGTCAGATAGAAAAAACATGAAACTTTTCGCACTCAACTCTAACCAAGAGATTGCACAGAAAATTGCTCAAGCTGTTGGTGTCCCACTTGGAAAACTATCATCACGTCAATTTTCAGACGGAGAAATCCAAGTGAATATCGAAGAAAGTGTCCGTGGTTATGATGTTTACATCATCCAATCAACAAGTTTCCCTGTTAACAACCACCTAATGGAATTGTTAATTATGGTCGACGCTTGTGTACGCGCAAGTGCCCACAGTATCAACGTTGTCCTTCCATATTTTGGCTATGCACGTCAAGACCGCATTGCTTCACCACGTGAACCACTTACAGCTAAACTAGTTGCTAATATGCTGGTTAAGGCTGGTGTTGACCGTGTCCTTACGCTTGATTTGCATGCTGTTCAGGTTCAAGGCTTCTTTGATATTCCTGTTGACAACCTCTACACAGTACCACTATTTGCAAAACATTACTGCGATAAAGGTCTACTTGGCTCAGATGTTGTCGTGGTTAGCCCTAAAAATTCAGGGGTGAAACGCGCTCGTAGTTTGGCTGAATATCTTGATGCTCCTATCGCCATTATTGACTACCCTCAAGACGATGCAACTCGCAACGAAGGATATATTATTGGTGATGTTGAAGGTAAAAAAGCTATCTTGATTGACGATATTTTAAATACTGGACGTACCTTCTCTGAAGCTGCTAAAATCGTTGAACGTGAAGGAGCCACAGAAATTTATGCTGTTTCTAGTCACGGTCTCTTCGTTGAGGGAGCTGCTGAACTTCTCGACAATACTAAGATTAAAGAAATTCTTGTGACTGATTCAGTAGCAACAAAAGAAAAAACTCCTAAAAACGTATGCTACATCACTGCTAGTGAGTTAATTGGTGATGCTATCGTCCGTATCCACGAAAGAAAACCAGTCAGCCCACTCTTTGCCTACAACAAAAAGAAATAAGGTGATTCTTTGATTTATTTGGACAATGCTGCCACAACTCCCATGTCAGCAGTTGCTATTTCAGCTATGACCGAGGTTATGCAAGGAACCTATGGAAATCCTTCTAGTATTCATGGTCATGGTCGTCAAGCTGGTAAACTCTTGCGAGAAGCCCGTCAGGAACTAGCACAGTTACTGGGGACAAAACCTCAACATATCTTTTTCACTTCTGGTGGGACTGAAGGAAATAATACTGCCATCATTGGCTACTGCCTTCGTCACCAAGAACAAGGAAAACATATCATCACAACTGCCATTGAGCACCATGCCGTCCTTGAAACCATTGATTACTTGGTTCAACACTTTGGGTTTGAAGCAACCATTATCCAGTCAGAAAATCAAGAAATCACAGCCCAACAAATTCAAAAAGCTTTACGTGACGATACGATTTTGGTTTCTACCATGTTTGCCAATAATGAGACAGGAAACCTACTACCCATTGCTGAAATTGGCCAAATACTCAAGCAACACCCTGCTGCCTATCATGTTGATGCAGTTCAAGCTATTGGTAAAATACCAATTCACCCCGAAGAATTGGGCATTGATTTTCTCACTGCTTCGGCCCACAAGTTCCATGGTCCTAAGGGAATCGGCTTTCTCTACGCATCTAGCATGAACTTTGATTCCTATCTCCATGGTGGAGACCAAGAACAGAAAAAACGTGCAGGGACTGAAAATCTGGCTGCCATCGTAGGTATGATAGCAGCCTTAAAAGAAGACCTAGAAAAGCAAGAAGAACATTTTCAACATGTACAAAATCTAGAAACTGCCTTTCTGGCAGAGCTAGAGGGAGTTCAGTATTACCTGAATAGAGGCGAACACCATCTCCCTTATGTTCTTAATATTGGATTTCCTGGCCAGAAAAATGACCTCTTACTCCTTCGTCTAGATTTGTCTGGAATTTCAATCTCTACTGGCTCAGCCTGTACAGCAGGCATAGTCCAATCCAGCCATGTTCTTGAAGCTATGTACGGAGCAAATTCAGAACGCTTGAAGGAATCCGTTCGTATCAGTTTGTCGCCACAAAATACTGTTGAAGACCTACATACCCTAGCAAAAACCTTAAAAGAAATTATCGGAGGTTAGCCATATGGCATTTGAAAAAACCATTCAGTTAAAAAATTGTCGTTACGACTACACTCTTAGCCCTTCTGTTAAAAAATTCACCCTTAAGGATAACACCTTTTTTGAGACTAAGATTGGTAACTATGAATTGACTCGCCTTTTGGAAAAAGTTCCGAACAGCGGTGAGGGATTCCAACTCAAAATCATCATTAACAAGGAACTTACAGGGGCTAAAATCAATATCACTGACAAGTTTGGGCTACGTCTGGTTGATATTTTCAAATCAGAAGACCACCACATTCATCAGGAAAAATTCTATTTTCTCATGGATAGTTTAGTAGAGCGTGGTGTCTTTACAAAATCGGAAAGATAGAGCCAAAATGTTTGAACTGACCTATAAGGACAGCTATCATGTAGAGCGCACTCTCAAGTATGAGGACTACGAGGCTCTCATGCTGGCTCTATCAGGATGTGTGACTCTGCCAGATACACTTTATGTAACTTCTTTGACCTTTAAAGGGCAGGAAGTTTACCAAGGTCTGGTCGGAGACCTCTACCGTTTTCTATCACATGCAGATTTTTTACATCAAAACTAAGATTTTTCTTAGTTTTTTCTTGTTTTTGTTGATTTTTTCACAATGTTTCTATAAAATAGAAGAATAGAAAGGTTGTGATTTTGTGAAAGATAAACAGTCTGCTATTCCAAAAGCTACAGCGAAAAGACTCTCTCTCTACTATCGAATTTTTAAGAGATTTCATGCAGAAAAGATTGAACGTGCCAACTCTAAGCAAATTGCAGAGGCCATTGGAATTGATTCAGCGACCGTACGTCGTGATTTTTCCTATTTTGGTGAACTGGGTCGTCGTGGCTTTGGCTACGATGTCAAAAAACTGATGACGTTTTTTGCCGATTTACTCAATGATAACTCCATCACCAATGTCATGCTGGTAGGTATTGGAAATATGGGCCATGCCCTTCTCCACTACCGCTTCCATGAGCGTAACAAGATGAAAATTATCATGGCCTTTGACCTAGATGACCATCCTGAAGTCGGTACCCAAACTCCTGATGGGATTCCTATTTACGGAATTTCTCAAATCAAGGATAAAATCAAGGATGCTGATGTGAAGACTGCTATCCTGACCGTTCCTAGCGTTAAGTCACAAGAGGTTGCTAATCTCTTGGTGGATGCTGGCGTAAAAGGAATTCTCAGTTTTTCACCAGTCCATCTGCATTTACCAAAAGACGTGGTCGTTCAGTATGTCGATTTGACAAGTGAACTCCAAACTCTCCTCTACTTCATGCGAAAAGAGGATTAGAAAGCGAAAATCATTTTATGAAAAAACCAGTTATTGGGATAACAGGAAACGAAAAAACTCATCCAGATGATGACATCATGATGAGTTACGCAGCAAAAGGCTTTGTTGAAGGCGTTAAAGACGCTGGAGGGATTCCCATCATCCTACCGATTGGTGATCAAGAAATGGCTAGCCACTATATTAGTTTGATTGACAAGCTCATCTTGACAGGTGGGCAAAATGTTGATCCAAAATTCTATGGTGAACCAAAAACCATCGATAGCGATGACTACCACCTTCAAAGGGATATCTTTGAACTGGCCCTCATCAAGGAAGCTATTAACCAGAAAAAGCCAATTTTTTCTGTCTGCCGTGGGACTCAACTCTTTAATGTTGCCATGGGTGGAACTTTGTATCAAGATATCGAAGACCACTGGCAAGATTGTTCTGCCGAGCACACAACTCAACGCTTGATGACAGAACCAAATACTGTTCTTCGAGAAATCTATGGAGAAATTTCCCATATCAACTCCTTCCACCACCAGAGCATCAAAGATTTAGCACCAAATTTAAAGATTGCGGCCCATGATCCTAAAGATGGTATCATTGAAGCTGTCATGAGTACGGATGATGTTGCCTTTCTCGGTGTCCAATGGCACCCAGAATTTCTTTTTGAAAATCGTCCCAAAGATAAAAACCTCTTTGACTATGTCGTCAATGAACTTTAGATTAAATCCGTCTTTTCACGATAACTAAAGTAATTAGAATGAGAGACAATCAAATGGTCCAAGAGGACAATCCCCATCAGGTCACAGGCTTCTTTTACAAGTTTAGTGACTTGATCATCATTTCGGCTAGGCGCTACCGCTCCTGAAGGATGATTGTGAACCAAGATGAGAGAGGTCGCCATATGCTTGATGGCATAGTGAAGAATCTCACGTGGTTCAGCAATACTACGAGTAGCTGAGCCGATAAAAATGGTCTGTTGATGGATGATTTGATTTTGAGTATTGAGATAGAGCGCCACCAGGTGCTCTTGTTTTTTATGTCCCAACTCCTGCTGCATCTTCTTGGCCAACTTTTGGCTACTGAGAATACTTTCCATCTCAAGGGTCTCATGTTTATGAATACGATGCCCCAGTTCAATCATAGCTTGTAGTTCTATAGCCTTAACACGACCGATACCAGACAGACTCTGCAATTCCTGCAGGGTCATTTTTTTCAAATCAGTTAGGCTTGAAAGATTATTCAAAACTTTCTGGGCAATTTCAAAAACACTGGACTGACGTGTTCCTGTTCTGAGTAAAATTGCTAGCAACTCTTGGTTACTGAGCGCTTCAACTCCTTCTTTTGCCAGCCTTTCTCTTGGTAATAGTGAATCTTCTTGAAATGAAATACTGTACATAAAAATCCTCCTCACTTTATTATTCGTGAGAAGGATGGAAAATTAGATTTTTTTCTCAATTGGAGCCACACTGGCTAAAAGTTTTTTCAAACCTACTTCTGGGAAATTGATTTTTAATTCCTGCGTAGCACCGCTACCTGAAACTTCCAGAACAGTTCCCTCACCCCACTTCTTGTGGAGGGCAATGTCACCAATGGACCAATTTGTCTCACTAGACGCTGATTTTACGCCAGCTGTAAATTGACCAAATGGGAGACCGCTTGACTGGATAGATTTTGGGGCAGCACTACGTTTACGGTCTTGAAGAGCTTGAGCCAGACTCATACCTTGGCCAAAGGCAAGGCCACCACCGCTATAAGATGCTTTAAAACTTGTATTCGTAGGACGAGCTAATCCTTGATACTCAAGTAAGTCTGAACTGATTTCGTTAATAAAACGAGTCGGACGGTTGTAGTTGGTACGACCGAAAAGCAGGCGCGAGTTGGCATTTGTCAGATAGAGAATTTTCTCTGCACGCGTAATTCCTACATAGGCCAGACGGCGTTCTTCTTCTAGTTCATCTTGATCTTCAGCCGCACGGCTAAGCGGGAAGACATTTTCTTCCATCCCAATCAAAAAGACAACTGGAAACTCGAGACCTTTGGCAGCATGCAGGGTCATTAGGGTAACTTCCGATGTCTCCTGACTACCTGAATCTGTGTCCGCAATCAAAGCCAAGTCATTTAAGAAACGACTCAGCTTGTCCAGACCAGTTTCCTCTTCTGGCCCATCAGAGGTGTCATCAAAGTTTTTCGTTACAGAAAGGAACTCTTCGATATTTTCAACCCGAGCCTTGCTTTCTAAAGTCGCTTGAGCATTTAGAATATCGACGTAACCTGTTTTTTCTAGGACGGCCTCAACCAACTCTGTAATAGTTAATTGATCTAGCTGCTCCCGCAAATCAAGAATCATATTAGCAAAATCCCAGATAGACTGAGCTGCCTTACCCTTGATACCAGACAACATGATATTAACAGAAGCATCTAGCATGGACATGTCTTGCATATTCGCAAAGTCACGGATTTTCTCAACTGAACCTGGCCCAATTCCACGTTTAGGCTCGTTGATAATACGCTCAAAACTAATATTGTCACTCAAATTGGCAATAAGATTGAGGTAAGCGATAATATCTCGGATTTCCTTACGGCTGTAGAACTTGGTTCCGCCAACCATGGTATAAGGAATATTTGACTTGAGCAAGGCTTCCTCAATAGTACGGGACTGCGCATTAGTCCGATAGAGAACTGCAAAATCCTTGTGAAGAAAGTTTTGACTCCGACCAAGTTCATCGATAGTTCTGGCTACAAATACAGCCTCATCTAGTTCATCATTGGCACGATAGTAAACGATTTGTTCCCCATCAGCGTTTTGAGTCCAGAGATTCTTAGGACGACGATTTTTATTATTTTTAATGACATCATTGGCGGCTTGGAGAATTGTTTTGGTTGAACGATAGTTTTCTTCTAACAAAACAACCTTGGCTTTGGGATAGTCTTTCTCAAAATCCAAGATATTTTGCATATCAGCCCCACGCCAACCGTAGATAGACTGGTCCGCATCTCCAACTACACAGATATTTTTAAATCGAGATGCCAAGAGTTTGACCAATTGGTACTGGGCATGGTTGGTATCTTGGTACTCATCTACGTGGATGTATTGGAACTTCTGCTGGTAGTAAGTCAAGATATCAGGATTTTGATCAAAAAGACGCAGGGTCAACATGATTAAATCATCAAAGTCCACGGACTCAGACTGACGAAGCTCTTTTTGATAGGCTGTGTAACACTGGGCCACAATTTGCGTGTACATATCTCCAGCTTGGGCAGCATAAGCCACATCATCAATCAAGTCATTCTTAGCATTGGAAATGGAACCCAAGATTGTCCGTTCATTCCATTTTTTCGGATCCAAGTTTAATTGCTTGAGAATTCGTTTCATAAGGGTTCGTTGTTCACCGGGATCTACAATGGTGAAATTACGATTGTAGCCGATATGATCTGCATCACGACGCAGAATACGAACACACATGGAGTGAAAAGTCGCAATCAGACAGTCCTGAGTAGCTGGATTAAGACCATAAGCACGCTCCTTCATCTCACGCGCAGCCTTATTAGTAAAGGTAATGGCCAAGATATTCCACGGATTGACCAACTTTTCATCAATCAGATAAGCAATGCGGTGGGTCAAAACTCGGGTCTTTCCAGAACCAGCCCCCGCCATGATCAACAAGGGACCTTCTGTCGTTTGCACCGCCTCAGCCTGACGGTCATTCATTCCATTTAATAATGCGTTCATCTTCTCTTCCTTACTCTTGAAGTCAATATTTCTATTATATCAGAATTCAGGGAAAATATCTTTACCTAGACTGGTTGCGTCTAGAAGACGACTCCTTATATCTAGAAAAAAAATGAGCTTGGATTAAAATCTCCAAACTCATTTATTACTCAATGAAAATCGAAGTGCAAACTAGGAAGCTAGCCGCAGGCTGTACTTGAGTACGGCAAGGTGAAGCTGACGTGGTTTGAATTTGATTTTCGAAGAGTATAAAGTCAATTTCAATATACTAGAACAAACCTAATACTGTTCCATCACTTTCAACATCCATGTTGAGAGCTGCTGGACGTTTTGGTAGGCCTGGCATGGTCATGACATCGCCAGTTAAGGCAACGATAAAGCCTGCACCTAATTTTGGTACCAATTCACGAATGGTAATTTCAAAGTTTTCAGGTGCTCCAAGGGCATTTGGATTGTCTGAGAAGCTATACTGGGTCTTAGCCATACAAATCGGCAATTTGTCCCAACCGTTTTGAACGATTTGAGCGATTTGTGTTTGAGCTTTCTTCTCAAAGTTCACTTTGCTACCACGGTAGATTTCAGTAACAATCTTTTCAACCTTTTCTTGAACAGAAAGGTCATTGTCATACAAACGTTTATAGTTAGCTGGGTTTTCAGCGATAGTCTTAACAACTGTTTCGGCAAGTGCTACTCCACCTTCTGCACCATCAGCCCAGACACTTGCTAACTCGACTGGCACATCAATTGACGCACAGAGTTCTTTCAAGGCTGCAATTTCAGCTTCTGTATCAGACACAAATTCGTTAATAGCCACAACTGCTGGAATACCGAACTTACGGATATTTTCAACGTGGCGTTTCAAGTTAGCAAAACCGGCACGAACTGCCTCCACATTTTCCTCTGTCAGAGCATCTTTAGCCACGCCACCATTCATCTTAAGGGCACGAAGGGTTGCAACAATAACTACTGCATCTGGAGATGTTGGCAAGTTTGGTGTCTTAATATCAAGGAATTTTTCGGCACCAAGGTCTGCACCAAAACCAGCTTCAGTAACTGTGTAATCAGCCAAGTGAAGGGCTGTTGTAGTTGCCAAGACTGAATTACATCCATGAGCAATATTGGCAAATGGACCACCGTGTACAAAGGCAGGTGTACCGTAAATTGTCTGAACTAGGTTTGGCTTAATAGCATCCTTCAAGATTAATGCTAAAGCACCTTCAACCTGCAGATCACCAACAGAAACAGGTGTTCGGTCATAGCGATAACCGATAACGATATTAGCCAAGCGGCGTTTCAAGTCCTCGATGTCTGTTGCCAAGCAAAGAATTGCCATGATTTCGGAAGCAACGGTAATGTCAAAGCCATCCTCACGAGGAATACCATTTAAAGGGCCACCAAGTCCAACGGTCACATGGCGAAGAGCACGATCATTCA
The DNA here is from genome assembly GCF_946190335.1 of Streptococcus mitis. Taxonomy (GTDB): domain Bacteria; phylum Bacillota; class Bacilli; order Lactobacillales; family Streptococcaceae; genus Streptococcus; species Streptococcus mitis_CH. The sequence continues at coordinate 226,743 of NZ_CAMHZN010000002.1, read as the reverse complement.
AGTCCACTACACGTTTCCAGAGAATACGACGTTGGTCAATTCCCAGCTCATTCCCTTGGTGCAAGTGGTTGTCAATCAAAGCAGAAAGAGCATTATTGGCAGTCGTAATGGCATGCATGTCTCCAGTAAAGTGAAGGTTAATATCTTCCATAGGGAGAACTTGGGCATACCCACCACCAGCAGCACCACCCTTAATCCCCATTACTGGACCAAGAGATGGTTCGCGGATAGCAATCATCGTTTTCTTGCCAATTTTATTCAAGGCATCCGCCAGACCAATGGTAATGGTTGATTTTCCTTCACCTGCAGGTGTTGGATTGATGGCAGTAACCAAGATCAATTTTCCAACTGGATTGCTCTCAACTGCACGAATTTTATCAAAGCTGAGCTTAGCCTTGTACTTTCCGTACAACTCCAAATCGTCGTAAGAAATACCAAGTTTCTCTACAACATCAACGATTGGTTTCAACTCAATACTCTGTGCGATTTCAATATCTGTTTTCATTCAAAACTCCTCTAACCTCTTATATGATAATTCATTATATCACAAAACAAGATTTTTAACATCCCAAAACTCTCTAAACGTTCGTAAATATCCCTGTTTTTAGGGTTTTTATAGTCCTTTCTTAAATTTTATATGGCTTTATAGTTTGAAACTATAGTAAATCTTCGTTTTTACCAAAAATTTATCACTTTCATTTTACTTACCGTTTATTTTTGTGTACAATAGTGCTATGAAAATTTTAGTTACATCGGGCGGTACCAGTGAAGCTATTGATAGCGTCCGCTCTATCACTAATCATTCCACAGGTCGCTTGGGCAAAATCATCACAGAAACTTTGCTTGCTGCAGGGCATGAAGTTTGTTTGATAACAACAAAACGAGCCGTGAAGCCAGAAGCCCATCCCAACCTAAGCATTCGAGAAATTAACAATACCAAGAACCTTCTTCTGGAAATGAAAGAACGTGTTGCAGATTATCAGGTTTTGATTCACTCAATGGCCGTATCTGATTACACTCCTGTCTATATGACAGGGCTGGAGGAAGTTCAGGCTAGCTCTAATCTAGAAGAATTTTTAAGCAAGCAAAATCATCAAGCTAAGATTTCTTCAACTGACGAGGTTCAGGTTTTGTTCCTAAAAAAGACACCCAAAATCATCTCTCTAGTCAAGGAGTGGAATCCTGCTATTCATCTGATTGGTTTCAAACTGCTGGTTGATGTTAACGAAGACTATCTGGTTGACATTGCTAGAAAAAGTCTTATCAAAAACCAAGCAGACTTGATTATCGCAAATGACCTCACTCAAATCTCAGCGAACCAGCATCGTGCAATCTTTGTTGAAAAAGATCAGCTTCAAACAGTCCAGACTAAAGAAGAAATTGCAGAACTCCTCCTTAAAAAAATTCAAGCCTATCATTCATAGAAAGGAAAGCTATGGCACATATTCTCTTGGCTGTAACGGGCTCAATCGCCTCTTACAAGTCGGCAGATTTAGTCAGTTCTCTAAAAAAACAAGGTCATCAAGTCACTGTCTTAATGACCCAGGCTGCTACAGAGTTTATCCAACCTTTGACACTACAGGTACTCTCACGGAATTCCGTCCACTTGGATGCCATGAAGGAACCCTATCCTGATCAAGTCAATCATATCGAACTTGGAAAAAAAGCAGATTTATTCATCGTAGCCCCTGCAACTGCTAACACTATTGCAAAACTAGCCCTTGGCTTTGCGGACAATATGGTGACCTGTACAGCTCTAGCCCTGCCAAGTCATATTCCCAAACTAATAGCTCCTGCTATGAATACAAAAATGTATGACCATCCAGCAACTCAGGCTAATCTGAAAACATTAGAAGCCTACGGCTATCAGCTGATTGCTCCTAAGGAATCCCTACTAGCTTGTGGAGACCACGGACGAGGAGCTTTAGCCGACCTCACAATTATTTTAGAAAGAATAAAGGAAACTCTCGATGAAAAAACGCTCTAATATTGCACCCATTGCTATCTTTTTTGCAACCATGCTCGTGATACACTTTCTGAGCTCACTTATCTTTAACCTTTTTCCATTTCCAATCAAACCGACTATCGTTCATATTCCTGTCATTATTGCCAGCATTATCTACGGTCCACGAGTTGGGGTTACACTTGGATTTTTGATGGGGCTGCTTAGCTTAACGGTTAACACGATTACAATTCTACCGACAAGTTACCTCTTCTCCCCATTTGTACCAAACGGAAACATCTACTCAGCTATCATTGCCATCGTCCCACGTATTTTGATTGGTTTGACTCCGTATCTAGTTTATAAACTGATGAAAAATAAAACTGGTCTGATTCTAGCTGGTGCCCTTGGTTCACTTACCAACACAGTCTTTGTACTTGGTGGAATTTTCTACCTTTTTGGAAATGTCTTTGATGGTAATATCCAAAAACTCCTAGCAACTGTTATCTCAACAAATTCGATTGCCGAATTAGTCATTTCCGCAGTTCTAACCCTAGCCATTGTTCCAAGACTACAGACTTTGAAAAAATAAAAACAATCTCCGCTTTCATGCTTGAAGGTGGAGATTTTGCTCTATACAGTTTCTTTTTAGTGAAATCTTTACTAACTTTTAACTAAAAAACGACCTATAAACTTAAGTAAATTCTTGCTTTATTGTCTTGTTTATTGTACTATACTAGTGTATATACAGATAAAAAGGAGATTCTTATGAATACACGGAAAAAGACACAATTTATGACAATGACTGCTCTTTTAACGGCTATTGCGATTTTGATTCCAATTGTTATGCCTTTTAAGATTGTCATTCCACCTGCTTCTTACACTTTGGGAAGCCACATCGCTATTTTTATCGCTATGTTCTTGTCGCCCTTGATGGCTGTTTTTGTCATCCTAGCCTCTAGTTTTGGATTTTTGATGGCTGGCTATCCCATGGTTATCGTTTTTCGAGCTTTTTCCCATATCTTTTTTGGGACTTTGGGGGCTCTTTACCTACAAAAATTCCCCGATACACTAGATAAACCAAAATCTTCCTGGATTTTTAACTTTGTTTTAGCACTTATCCATGCCCTTGCTGAAGTATTAGCTTGTGTCGTTTTTTATGCAACTTCCGGTACCAATGTAGAAAATATGTTTTATGTTCTATTTGTGCTAGTTGGATTTGGTACAATTATCCATAGTATGGTAGACTATACATTAGCACTAGCTGTCTATAAAGTGCTTCGAAAACGCCGTTAAAAGGAAGAACTATGACAAAAGATCGCAAACAAGCCCTTCTCCAACTCTTGAAAGAAGCTCCTAAAGCCCTCAATGGCCAAAGTTTAGCTGAACATTTCCATGTTACACGCCAGGTCATTGTACAGGACATTGCAATTTTGAGAGCCGATGGCGCTCCTATCCTATCCACTAATCGTGGCTACGTCTATAAGCAAGTTGATGTCAATCCATACGTCCACAAACTTTTCAAAGTGAAACATGAAGTTGAAGAAATCGGTCAAGAACTCCTTGCTATCGTAGATAATGGTGGACGTGTTCAAAATACCTTGATTGACCATCCCGTTTATGGAGAAATTGAAACCTTGCTTAAACTGTCTTGTCGCCGAGATGTTCAGCATTTTCTAGAACAAGTCGAGCATTCTGACTTTAGACCTCTGTCTGAATTGACAGATGGCATCCATTACCACCTAGTCGAAGCTGAAACACAACAAGACCTCCGCTATATCGAGGAGGCCTTGGATCAGCTCGGTTATTTAGTAAAAGACTAGAAAATTTTCTTTTCCCAATCGTCTTCTGTACGGCGAGGGTAAAAAAATTCAGATTTGTCAGGAGCTTCCATCATCTCCATCAAGGGTAACATATCATAGGCCAGATCCAAGTTTGGAATCTGGTCTTTTTGCACCCAAGAAACTTCTCCTTCATCTGAAGAGCGAAGGCTACCAGAGAACTCAGTCGCCTTATAACAAACGACAATATAGCGCCCACCTGTATCCAGAGGCCAATTTTTAATACCGACAAGTTGAGGATTTTGGATAGTCAACCCTGTTTCTTCATATATTTCACGAATGACAGACTCTGCGAAAGCTTCGCCATTTTCTACATGACCTCCAGGAAAGGCATAACCAGACCAGCGATTGGTTTCAGGAGAGCGATACTGCATAACCACGCGCTGAGTTTCGAGGTCTTCAATCAGACAAATGTTTGTTAAAATCGTTAATTGGGAACGGGACATATTTTCTCGCTTTCTAATTTATTAAATTTTCAGACTTGGTACCAGAGATTCTAGATTCTACTTTTTAAAATTATTTAGAATAAAATACCATTCGTTTTTCCTTTATAGGCTTTCCAAGTTCAAGTATTTTTTCTTGTCCATCAAAAGTAAAACCCATTTTTTGATAGAAAGCAATGGCTCGCTTATTATCTTTCAATACCCATAAGAAAATTTCAGAAAAATGATCAAGAGCAGTCAAAGCTACTTTCATTAACTTTTGTGCGATGCCTTTTCCATAATAGTCTTTTAAAACATATAAGGCAATAATTTCGCCAGCTTGAATAGTCTCATCACGAAAGTTGCCATAACTGATAAAACCAACTACCTTCATACCATCCATCGCAATCAATGTATTTTCTGGATACTTTTTACTAAAGAATCGACACCTTTCTAATGTCATTGTCTCCTGAAATTCTTCAGGCAAAAGGTCATCATAAGCCTCTCTCCACGTTTGCCAGTGAACGAGGGATTTACCTTCTATCTCTTCAGGAGTTTCCATTGATTTGATAATAACCGTCATTTACTTTCTTTTCCTTAATCCAACACCCTGACTTCCTTTGCTACTTTTTGTAGAAATTTTTGTCTTGTTGAACTTGTATTTACTTCACGGCCTAACTCTCCCAAGATTGAAACCCTCTTTGTTTTTATGCCACAGTGATTCAATACAGCATTCTTTAATACTGATATTCCATAACTGTCTGGAATGTTAATCGGACCTGAAAATACTTTGTACCACCAAGTTGGTGCCATAGAAGTTGCATAGATACTAGCTGTTTTTCCTTTTAATAACTTTTTGAACTGTTTACCTCTCAAGTAATTCAAAATAAAGCTTCCTCGATTATTTGCAGAGTATGCAATGCCTGGCGTAAAAACACGATCAATCCACCCTTTCAATAGACTAGGCATACTACTCCACCAAATAGGATAAACAAAAATGAAATGATCTGCCCACTGAATTAATTCTTGAGAGCGTAGAATAAACGGATTGTCCTCCATTCTTTGTCGGTAACCATAACGTAAAACAGGATCAAACTCTTCTGCATTAAGATTAATCATTTCAAGTTCATGTCTATTTGAGTCTATGTTTTCTACAATCGTTTGAAAAATTGCTTGGCAGTAACTTTCTTTATCAGGATGTCCATTGATAACTAAAATATTCATAAAATTCCCCTACCCCAACGCCTTGACTTCCAACATCATATCCCGAATCTGAGCTGCTAGTTCAAAGTCAAGCACTTCAACTGCTTCTTGCATTTGTTTTTCGAGTTTCTTGACTAGTTCTTTGCGCTCTTGTTTGTTGAGGCTATTGATATCGACTTCCTTCTCCTCTTCCTTAGCAACTGCCTTGGTCACAGCAATCAGATCACGGATTTCTTTCTTGATTGTCTGAGGCACAATACCGTGTTCTTCATTATAAGCCATCTGGATTTTCCGACGGCGAGCAGTTTCATCGATAGCACGTTGCATAGACTGAGTAACGGTGTCCGCATACATGATGACATGCCCTTCACTATTACGGGCAGCACGTCCAATGGTCTGGATGAGTCCACGCTCGTTACGAAGGAAACCTTCCTTGTCAGCATCGAGAATAGCTACGAGACTCACTTCAGGAACGTCAATCCCTTCACGGAGCAGGTTGATTCCGACCAAGACATCAAAGACACCCAAGCGCAGGTCACGGATAATCTCTGTCCTCTCCAAGGTCTTAATATCCGAGTGCATGTACTTGACCTTGATGCCCATTTCCTTGAAGTAGTCGGTTAAGTCCTCTGCCATTTTCTTGGTCAAGGTGGTAATAAAGGTTCGTTCATTCTTTTCAACACGGGCATTGATTTCACCTAAGAGGTCATCAATCTGTCCCATAGTCGGACGAACTTCCACCTCAGGATCCAAGAGTCCCGTTGGACGAATGATTTGCTCAATCACTGTCTCGGTCTGTTCATTTTCATAGTCACCAGGTGTCGCTGAAACGTAAACAATCTGATGGACATGGCTTTCAAACTCCTCACGACGGAGAGGACGATTGTCCAAGGCAGACGGCAAACGGAAACCGTAATTTACTAACATTTCCTTACGAGAACGGTCTCCATTGTACATACCCTTAATCTGCCCCATGGTCATGTGGCTCTCATCAATCATAATTAAGAAATCATCTGGGAAGAAGTCGAGAAGGGTATAAGGAGGCTCACCCTCACTCCGTCCATCCATGTGACGTGAATAGTTCTCAACCCCGTTGGTATAGCCCATCTCACGCAGCATTTCGATATCGTACTCTGTCCGTTGTTTCAAGCGCTGGGCTTCAAGCAATTTACCTTCCTTTTCAAAGACAGCTAGTTGCTCCTCCAACTCGGCTTGAATCTTTGCAATGGCAACTTCCATGTGGTCGTCATTGGTCACAAAGTGAGTCGCAGGGAAAATCGCCAAATGATCCACTTCTCCCAACACCTGACCTGTCAGAGCCTCAACCTCACGGATACGGTCAATTTCGTCTCCAAAAAATTCTACTCGAAAGGCGTGTTCATCACGAGATGCTGGGAAAATCTCCACCACATCCCCACGCACACGAAATCTTCCCCGTTGGAAATCAATATCATTACGTTCAAACTGGATATCAACCAAGTCATTCAAAAGTTTATCACGAGAAATTTCAAGACCTGGACGGAGACTAACGACACTATCAGCGTATTCCTTGGGCGAACCCAAACCATAGATACAAGAGACTGAGGCCACGACAATAACATCATTGCGCTCCAAAAGGGCCGAAGTAGCTGAGTGACGAAGTTTGTCAATCTCGTCATTGACAGAACTATCCTTCTCAATATAGGTATCGCTTGAAGGTACATAGGCCTCCGGCTGGTAATAATCATAGTAGGATACGAAGTACTCAACAGCATTTTCAGGGAAAAATTCCTTAAACTCCCCATAGAGCTGTCCTGCAAGAGTCTTATTATGGGCAATGACCAGAGTTGGTTTATTGACTTTGGAAATGACCTGACTCATGGTATAGGTCTTCCCTGTTCCGGTCGCCCCCATCAGAATCTGAGCTTTTTCTCCACCCTCGATATTATCAACCAACTGCTCGATAGCTTGGGGTTGGTCTCCTGATGGTTGATATTTTGATACTAGTTTAAATTGATTGTCTGTAATGCGATTAATCATAAGAATCCTCTCTCGATGTGCTATTCCTATTTTAGCATACTTGTAGCATTTTCACGAAGAAAAGGACGGACCGAAGTCACATCCTTTCATTTTCTTTCTTTAATTGATAGGCGAGATAGACAATCAGCAGTAGCAAGACCAGACTTGTCATGACAGAACCTTCAATCCCAAAAGAACCACCTGATAGCCAGGCTTGATTGCCTTGTGGTAAAAAGGTCATCAGAGATGTTCCTGATGGTTGACCACTAACTAAAATCCCAAAGAGATTGCCCTGAGCAAAATTCCAAGCGCCATGAATACCTGCTACCCCCCAAACTGTATCTGTTTTGAGGAGGTAAAGTGACATGGCAACTCCGAATAAAAAGAGATTCACTAGAGATAGAGGGGTTAGACCAGAATTGCCCATATGAAGCAGGGTAAAGAACATGCTAGATATGACAACAGCAAGTTTTAAATTGGTTCTTGATGCCAATTGAGGAAGGAGCCATGCACGGGATACCACTTCTTCTGCTGTTCCCTGTAAAATCCAAAATGGGATAGTAAAGACGACAAAGGCAAGCGAATAAGGATTTAAGTGAATGGATTCCAAACGATATTGCCCCAAGGCTACTAAACCTAACAAAGTAAGAAGAAAAAGTGCCAAACCTAGACCAAAGCCTTTAAGAAGATTGCTGAGGAAATTCTCTCTATAAAATCCTAAAGTTCGAATAGGTCTTTTCTCAACTTTTCTAGTCCATCTAAACACAGTGTTAAGAATAAAACCAAAGGCCAGTAAATCTAAAATTAAATGAAAGTCACTTGTTTTATCCGTCAAGCTCGCATGCAAAGTCTGCAAGTAGGTTGCAAGATTTTGACCAGTCTCTCCAAAATTTCTAGCAAGTCCGATAAGAGCTAAGAAACTAATACCATATAAAGTAAAAGCCACAAACTCTCCTATAAAGACAAAAACAAAGGCTAACAAGGGGCTTGTGTAAATGTTTAGCTGCATTTGAGAAGCTTGGAAGTCTTTAAATATTCTTTTGTCTTTCATAACTTTATCCTCTTTTACTATATGATATACCTTTATTATAGCACTTCTGTTGTGTGATTCAAGACAAAATCAGAATTATATATGTTATATCTTCTTACATAGTTTTTGTAAAAATTTGCCTTTTTTTATTTTTTTTGCTATAATGGTAAAATATTCGGAAAAGGAGACTAAAAATGAAGAAAAGATTTCTAGCATTTTTGCTAATTTTATTCCCAATTTTCTCATTAGGTATTGCGAAAGCAGAGACGATTAAGATTGTGTCTGATACCGCCTATGCACCTTTTGAGTTTAAAGATTCAGATCAAACTTATAAAGGAATTGATGTTGACATTATCAACAAAGTCGCTGAGATTAAAGGATGGAACATTCAGATGTCCTATCCTGGATTTGATGCAGCGGTAAATGCGGTTCAAGCTGGTCAAGCTGATGCAATCATGGCTGGAATGACAAAAACTACAGAACGTGAAAAAGTTTTCACTATGTCTGATACTTACTATGATACAAAAGTTGTCATTGCAACTACAAAGTCACACAAGATTAGTCAGTATGACCAATTAAAAGGTAAAACTGTTGGTGTTAAAAACGGAACTGCTGCTCAACGTTTTCTTGAAACAATCAAAGATAAATACGGCTTTACTATTAAAACATTTGACACTAGTGATTTGATGAACAACAGCTTGAGTGCTGGTGCCATCGATGCCATGATGGATGACAAACCTGTTATCGAGTATGCCATTAACCAAGGGCAAGACCTTCATATTGAAATGGATGGTGAAGCTGTAGGTAGCTTTGCTTTCGGTGTGAAAAAAGGTAGCAAATACGAGCACCTAGTTACTGAATTTAACCAAGCCTTGGCTGAAATGAAAAAAGATGGTAGTCTTGATAAAATCATCAAGAAATGGACTGCTTCATCATCTTCAGCAGTGCCAACTACAACTACTCTAGCAGGATTAAAAGCCATTCCTGTTAAAGCTAAATACATCATTGCCAGTGATTCTTCTTTTGCACCTTTTGTTTTCCAAAATTCAAGCAACCAATTTACTGGTATTGATATGGAATTGATTAAGGCAATCGCTAAAGACCAAGGTTTCGAAATTGAAATCACCAACCCTGGTTTTGATGCCGCTATCAGTGCTGTTCAAGCTGGACAAGCTGATGGTATCATTGCTGGTATGTCTGTCACAGATGCTCGTAAGGCAACTTTTGACTTCTCAGAATCCTACTACACTGCCAATACTATCCTTGGTGTCAAAGAATCAAGCAATATTGCTTCTTATGAAGATTTAAAAGGAAAGACGGTCGGTGTTAAAAACGGAACTGCTTCTCAAACCTTCCTAACAGAAAATCAAAGCAAATACGGTTACAAAATCAAAACCTTCGCTGATGGTTCTTCAATGTATGACAGTTTAAACACTGGTGCCATTGATGCCGTTATGGATGATGAACCTGTTCTCAAATATTCTATCAGCCAAGGACAAAAATTGAAAACTCCAATCGCTGGAACTCCAATCGGTGAAACAGCCTTTGCCGTTAAAAAAGGAGCAAATCAAGAATTGATTGAAATGTTCAACAACGGACTTGCAAACCTTAAAGCAAACGGAGAATTCCAAAAGATTCTTGATAAATACCTAGCTAGTGAGTCTTCAACCGCTTCAACAAGCACTGTTGATGAGACAACTATCTGGGGGCTGCTTCAAAACAACTACAAACAACTCCTTAGCGGGCTTGGTATCACTCTTGCTCTAGCTCTTATCTCATTTGCTATTGCTATTGTCATCGGGATTATCTTTGGTATGTTTAGTGTCAGCCCGTATAAATCTCTTCGTGTGATCTCTGAGATTTTCGTTGACGTTATCCGTGGTATTCCATTGATGATTCTTGCAGCCTTCATCTTCTGGGGAATTCCAAACTTCATCGAGTCTATCACAGGCCAACAAAGCCCAATTAACGACTTTGTAGCTGGTACTATTGCCCTATCGCTCAATGCAGCCGCTTATATCGCTGAGATCGTTCGTGGTGGTATTCAGGCCGTTCCAGTTGGGCAAATGGAAGCCAGCCGTAGCTTGGGGATCTCTTATGGAAAAACCATGCGTAAGATTATCTTGCCACAAGCAACTAAATTGATGTTGCCAAACTTTGTTAACCAATTCGTTATCGCTCTTAAAGATACAACCATCGTTTCTGCTATCGGTTTGGTTGAACTCTTCCAAACTGGTAAGATTATCATTGCCCGTAACTACCAAAGTTTCAAGATGTATGCAATCCTTGCTATCTTCTATCTTGTAATTATCACACTTTTGACTAAACTAGCGAAACGCTTAGAAAAGAGGATTCGTTAATGGCAAAATTAAAAATTGATGTAAATGATTTACACAAAAGCTACGGAAAAAATGAGGTTTTAAAAGGAATTACGACTAAGTTCTATGAAGGAGATGTTGTTTGTATCATCGGTCCTTCGGGTTCTGGTAAGTCAACTTTCCTCCGTAGCCTTAATCTTCTAGAAGAAGTTACGAGCGGTCACATCACTGTGAACGGTTATGACTTAACTGAAAAAACAACCAATGTTGACCATGTCCGTGAAAATATCGGTATGGTTTTCCAACATTTCAATCTCTTCCCACATATGTCTGTTTTGGACAACATTACTTTTGCTCCTATTGAGCACAAGTTAATGACTAAGGAAGAAGCTGAGAAATTGGGAATGGAGTTGCTTGAGAAGGTCGGACTAGCAGATAAAGCTAATGCTAACCCAGATAGCCTATCAGGTGGTCAAAAACAACGTGTGGCCATCGCTCGTGGACTAGCAATGAATCCAGACATCATGCTCTTTGATGAGCCAACTTCTGCCCTTGATCCTGAAATGGTTGGAGACGTACTAAACGTTATGAAAGACTTGGCTAAACAAGGCATGACCATGATTATCGTAACCCATGAGATGGGATTTGCCCGTCAAGTTGCCGACCGCGTTATCTTTACTGCGGATGGCGAGTTCCTAGAAGACGGAACACCTGACCAAATCTTTGATAACCCTCAGCACCCTCGTCTGAAAGATTTCTTGGACAAGGTCTTAAACGTTTAAACTTAAACTGTAAGGATTTCCTTGCAGTTTTTTTCGGCTCTCGTATTGGATTTTTTGATTTTTCGGAAAATTATGTTAGAATTAAGTTTATGAAATGAGGTTTCCTCATACCTAGCAAGACTAGGAATAAAAATAGAAATTAGGTAGCTAGATGTCATCTAAGGTTATTGTTACAATTTTCGGTGCGAGTGGAGACCTGGCTAAACGCAAGCTCTACCCTTCCCTTTTTAGACTATATAAATCCGGCAATCTTTCCGAGCACTTTGCCGTTATTGGAACTGCCCGTCGTCCTTGGAGCAAGGAATATTTTGAATCTGTTGTCGTCGAATCCATCCTTGATTTGGCAGATAGTACCGAACAGGCTCAAGAGTTCGCTAGTCACTTCTACTATCAAAGTCATGATGTCAACGATACAGAACACTACATTGCTTTGCGTCAATTGCAGGCTGAACTAAATGACAAGTACCAAGCTGAACACAACAAGCTCTTCTTCTTGTCTATGGCGCCTCAGTTCTTTGGAACCATTGCCAAACACCTCAAGTCTGAAAACATTGTGGATGGTAAAGGTTTTGAACGCTTAATCGTTGAAAAACCATTTGGTACAGATTACGCAACTGCAAGCAAGTTGAATGACGAGCTCCTAGCAACATTTGACGAAGAACAAATTTTCCGTATTGATCATTATCTTGGTAAGGAAATGATCCAAAGTATCTTTGCAGTTCGCTTTGCCAACCTGATTTTCGAAAACGTTTGGAACAAGGAATTTATCGACAATGTTCAAATTACCTTTGCGGAGCGCTTGGGTGTAGAAGAACGTGGTGGCTACTATGACCAATCAGGTGCCCTCCGTGATATGGTACAGAACCATACACTCCAACTTCTTTCTCTCCTTGCTATGGACAAGCCAGCAAGCTTCACAAAAGACGAGATTCGTGCTGAGAAGATTAAAGTCTTTAAAAACCTCTATCATCCAACTGATGAAGAGCTTAAAGAACACTTTATCCGTGGTCAATACCGCTCTGGTAAGATTGATGGCATGAAATATATCTCTTATCGTAGCGAACCAAATGTAAATCCAGAATCAACAACTGAAACTTTTGCATCTGGTGCCTTCTTTGTAGACAGCGATCGATTCCGTGGTGTTCCTTTCTTCTTCCGTACTGGTAAACGTCTAACTGAAAAAGGAACTCATGTCAACATCGTCTTTAAACAAATGGATTCTATCTTTGGTGAGCCACTTGCTCCAAACATCTTGACCATCTATATCCAACCAACAGAAGGCTTCTCTCTTAGCCTAAATGGGAAGCAAGTAGGAGAAGAATTCAACTTGGCTCCCAACTCACTTGATTACCGTACAGATGCGACCGCAACTGGTGCTTCTCCAGAACCATACGAGAAATTGATTTATGATGTCTTAAATAACAACTCAACTAACTTTAGCCACTGGGATGAAGTTGGTGCGTCATGGAAATTGATTGACCGTATCGAAGAGCTCTGGGCTGAAAATGGTGCCCCACTTCATGACTATAAAGCTGGAAGCATGGGACCTCAAGCTAGCTTTGATCTACTTGAAAAATTCGGTGCCAAATGGACTTGGCAACCAGATATCGCCTATCGTCAAGATGGTCGTTTAGAATAACAAAAAATCCTGCAAGTTTGTACCTTGCAGGATTTTTACTTCTAATTAGATTAAGCCTTCCAAGAGACCCTTCATAAAGTTTTCTGAATTAAATTCTCCAATATCATCGATTTTTTCACCAAAACCAATCAATTTTACAGGAATATTGAGTTCTTCACGGATGGCTAGAACAACACCACCTCGAGCAGTTCCATCAATCTTAGTCAAGACAATTCCAGTTAATGGCGTGATTTTTGAAAATTCTTTGGCCTGTACCAGGGCATTTTGACCCGTTGATGCATCAAGAGCCAAGAAGGTTTCATGTGGTGCTTCTGGTACAACACGTTTGATAATACGACCAATCTTTTCCAGCTCAGCCATGAGGTTGTCCTTGTTTTGCAGACGACCAGCGGTGTCAATCATAAGAATATCGATACCTTCAGCTACTGCTCGTTCCATCCCATCAAAGACAACGCTAGCTGGATCAGCTTTTTCAGGCCCCGTCACAACAGGAACATCAACACGACGGCCCCATTCTGCTAGCTGGGCAACGGCTCCCGCACGGAAGGTATCTGCTGCTACTAGCATGACTTTTTTGCCAGCTTGCTTGTAACGATGAGCTAATTTCCCAATAGAAGTTGTCTTCCCAACACCGTTCACACCGACGAAGAGCATAACTGTCAAACCATCTTGGAAATGGATTTGTTCATCGTAGTTGCCATCCTTTTCGTAGAGTTCAACCAATTTCTCGATAATGACACGGCGAAGTGCATCAGGCTTCTTAGCGTTTTCGAGTTTAGCTTCATAGCGAAGCTCTTCTGTTAGGTTAGAAGCGACCTGCACACCGACGTCACTCATGATGAGCAATTCTTCCAATTCTTCGAAGAAGTCTTCATCGACAGAACGGAAGTTAGCAAAGAAGGCATTCAAGCGTGCTCCGAAGCCTGTACGAGTTTTCTTAAGACTGCGGTCATATTTTTCCTGAACAGTTTCTTCTACTTGAGACGTTTCTGGTTCAAGCACTTCAGAACTATTTTCTTCTACAGTCTCTAGGAGCTCAGTATTCTCTTCCTCTGTGACTTCTTCTGAGTTTAGCAATTCTTCGACTTTTTCTTGATGAACCTCTACATCTGGCTCTGAATCCAGACTTTCTTCAACTGTATCTTGATTTTCCTCTTCTTCGAGCAGACCTTCTTCAGAACTTTCAACTTCTGCCACTTCTTGAGAAACTTCCTCAGCTTCTGTATCTTCAGACAAATCAAGATTTTCCAGAGCTTCTTTTACAACTTCTTCGATTTTAGGTTCTTCTTTTTTTCCGAATAGACGGTCAAATAATCCCATATCTTAGTTCTCCTTTAGCACATATTCTTCGATAGCCCAGGCGACAGCCTCTTCATCATTGGTCATTGGCGTCACTACATTTGCGACTGCCTTGACTTCAGGAACAGCGTTTTGCATGGCAACACCGAGCCCTGCCCATTCAATCATAGAGAGGTCATTGGCCTCGTCACCACATGCCATGACTTGACTTTGGTTAATTCCAAGATGGCTGATCAGTTTTGCCAAACCTGTTGCTTTATGAACATTCTTTGGTGACCACTCTAGCAACATTTCACGTGACTTAAAGATTTCATATTGATCAAACAATTCTGGAGAAATCTCTTGAATGGCTGCATCCAAGGGTTCTTGAGCAAAGGCAGTCACGCATTTATTATAAGTCATTTGACTAGATAGGTCTTCAAAGTCAACTGGAACAAAAGTCAAAGCTGGATTGAATTTGGCATAAAGACTTTCTTGGTCAGATTGAATTTGATAAACAGTTCCTTCTGAGATGGCATCAAGAGGCAGTGATAATTTCTCTGTTTCCTCATACAAGCGTGCCACATCATCATATGAAAAGACTGTTTTATCAAGGATTTCACCTGTATTTTTCTGAACCAAACCACCATTAAAAGTAATCGTATACTCATCTTCCTGACCATCAGTCCCTAGCTCATGGAGAAAGAAATCCATAGCTTTTAAAGGGCGACCAGTTGTCAATACGACCTTAATACCACGATCACGCGCAGCTTTCAAGGTTGCCTTGGTGCGATCCATCAGCCTTTTATCAGTAGTCAGCAAGGTACCGTCCAAGTCCAATGCAATCAATTTTATATCTGCCATTATAAGCCCTCCATATAAGCTATAACCGACTGGTCCTTATGGTGACCAATCACTGTCTCTGCTAATTCTAAAATTTCAGGTCGTGCATTTTCAGGAGCTACAGGATGTCCCACAACCTGCATCATATGCAAGTCATTTAGATTGTCTCCAAAAGCCATAACCTGATCCATTGTGATACCAAGTTTTTTAGCTAATTCAACAATAGCCACACCCTTATCGACATAGTCCAGAACAATATCAATGGATTCAAAACCAGTTGTCATGGCCTTAACACCAGGAACGTTTTCATTGACCCAAGCTTCCCCAGCTTCTAGCGTTTCTTCTGTGAAGTTGGTTGTAAATTTGAAAATGTCATCTGTGATATCTTCCAAACTCGCTACTTTTTGGATATTTTCATTATAGTGCTGGCTCACTTTCAAATAGGTCTCATCAACCGTATCTAGAACATAAGCTCCCTTTTTTCCCGTCAAGAGCAGTTTATTGATATCTACATAAGGTGAAGTTTTCAGCATTTCAAAAGTTGATAGATAAAAGTCACGAGACATAGTCGCTTCATACAAGTCCTGACCTTGATATTCTACCAAACTGCCATTTTCCGCGATGAAAATAATGTCATCACGAACATCAGCAAATAATTTTTCTAGAGACAGAAATCCGCGCCCTGAAGCTACCGCAAAGTAAATCCCTTTTTCCTTGTAGGAAACCAAGAGAGACTTGAGGCGGTCCATATCAAAGCGCCCATTCCCATCTAGAAAGGTTCCGTCCATATCCGTTGCTACTAGTTTAATCATAAAATCTTTCTTACTCCGATTAGTAAATCTACCTCCTATTATACCATAGATAAGTAGAAAAAGGACGAGTCTATCAGCTTTGCTTCTCTTTTATCCTTCTCAACTAGCTGGTGCTGTTTCTATCTTTTAAAAAACTCGTAAAATTAAAATCGTGCAACTTTTTTCAGATACTTTTAAAAGATTGATTTCATAACCTGTTTCCTTTATACTGGATAAAAAGGAGAATAGTATGTCAGAAACAAATCACGAAATTGATTCAAATTTTGCAGGTCGTTTAAATATCCTGCGTGCTGGTGTTCTTGGTGCCAACGATGGGATTATTTCCATTGCTGGTGTGGTTATCGGGGTTGCCAGTGCTACAAGCAATATCTGGATTATCTTTTTATCAGGTTTTGCGGCTATCTTAGCTGGTGCCTTTTCAATGGCTGGTGGAGAATATGTATCCGTTTCAACTCAAAAAGATACCGAGGAAGCGGCCGTTGCGCGTGAGCAGCTCTTGCTAGACCAAGATATGGAACTAGCCAAAAAGTCCCTCTATGCTGCCTATATTCAAAATGGAGAATGCGAAACTTCTGCCCAACTCTTGACCAATAAGGCCTTTCTTAAAAATCCACTCAAGGCTTTGGTAGAGGAAAAATATGGGATTGAGTATGAAGAATTTACCAATCCTTGGCACGCTGCCATTTCTAGCTTTATTTCTTTTTTCCTTGGTAGCTTACCACCCATGCTTTCAATTACCATTTTCCCAGGTGAATACCGTATCCCTGCTACTGTCCTTATCGTCGGTGTGGCCCTTCTTCTCACTGGTTACACTAGTGCCAGACTTGGAAAAGCTCCAACCAAAACAGCTATGATTCGGAACCTAGCTATTGGGCTCTTGACCATGGGAGTTACCTTTCTGCTAGGACAACTTTTCAGCATTTAATACTCTTCGAAAATCAAATTCAAACCACGTCAGCTTCGCCTTGCCGTATATATGGTTACTGACTTCGTCAGTTCTATCTGCAACCTCAAAGCAGTGCTTTGAGCAACCTGCGGCTAGCTTCCTAGTTTGCTTTTTGATTTTCATTGAGTATAAAATACAAGAAATACCTCGATTTTGAAGTCGAGGTATTCTTTTTTACATTTGCACAATCTTGCGATAGCTTCTTGAAGTAATCATGAAAATCAGCACATAGGCGATGAGGAAGACAGCGCAGATAGACAAAGTCACTGTCAACATCATAGTCGCATCCAGTACACCTATCACTTTAAGAATCAGGCTAAGCATATGATAGGCAAAGGCTAGGTGTAGGAAAGCAAAGAGCAAAGGGAGGAAGAAAACAGTTAAAACCTGTTTGTTAATGGTTTGCTTGATTTGCTTTTGATCTAAACCGACTTTCTGCAAGATAATAAAGCGTTCACGGTCTTCATAGCCTTCAGAAATTTGTTTATAGTAGATGACCAGAACGGTTCCGACCATAAAGATAATGGATAGGAAAATACCGATAAAGAAGACACCACCAAAGAGGGCACTCATCTGAGCACTAGCATCTGATAAATTACTACCATAAACATAGCTACCTTCCGTGTTTAATTGAGCATTAAACTGATCGAGGTATTTATCATACTCGTCAGCGACCTTGAGTTGTTCTTCTTCACTGGCATTTACATTCATGCCACCGTAAAACTGATTATAGATAGCCGAATCTGGGAATTGATCCAAAAAGGCTTGTAAATCAGCTACAACAAGGTAATTGTAATCAGCAGTCAAAATATTAAACTGATTTGGGACATGGTTGACAATGAAATCTTTATTAAATTCTTCTTTGACAGAAAATTGATGATCATTTAGAGTTAGAGTTTTCTGTTCTTTAACTCCCTCATTCTTTGCAAAGAGTCCGACCTCATTTCCTGATAGAGACAGTTTTTGACCAGTCATATTTTCATAATCTTTTTGATCAAATACCATGAAAACTGTTGTGGGTTGGACACGATTTTGTCCTTTTTCAAAAAGGGTTAACTTATTTCCTTCTTGGTTCGCAACACCAAAGTAAGTGTAACGAAACACTTCTTTTTCTTTAATCTGATAACCTTTGTCACTTGCAAACTGGCTCAAGAGTTTGTCCAAGTCTTCTTTTTCAACATTTTGCCCTGAAACCCCAAAATCATGAGGATTTAGAACTTTTTTAAAGCTTTCTGCGGAATTGAAAATGCTTGTCGCTGCTGACATGGTTACCAAAACCATTGTTGACAAGATAGCGATGGTTGCTAGTCCAACTGCATTTTTCTTCATACGGAAAATCAAGTTAGACACTGAGATAAGGTTATTTGGTTGGTAATAGTATTTCTTGTTTTTCTTTAAGATTTGAAGGAAAACGGTAATTCCTGCATTAAACAATAGATAAGTACCAAAGATAACCAGTAAAACAGCTATGAAGAAGGTTGTTAAGGCTGTAAGAGGATCTTTTACCGTAAGGGCAAGATAGTAGCCAATCCCTAAACTAATGGAACCAAGAATCGTTTGGAGAGGAAGGAAGCGACCTTTTTTCTCACCGCTAGCTTTCTCACGCGAGAGCTGGAGGGCATTCATACGGGCGATTCGAAGGGCATTCAGGAACATGAGGCCTAGGAAAATCAAACCGAAGACAACAAGTACTGTAATGACAACTTTCATCTGGAAGGTAGCGACCAGTTCCACCTTCAATTTCATCAGTTTGAGCAAGAAAGCGAAAATTAACTTGTCAAACAAGGCTCCAATACCGATACCTGCTCCAACAGTTAAAATCCCAAATAGCACTAACTCCTTAAAGGTCATACTGATAAGATGACGCTTCTCCAAGCCCAACATGCCATAAATACCTAGTTCCTTAGAACGATTTTTCATAACAAAACTATTGGCATAAAGGACGATAATGGCTGACGCAAGGGTGACAACAAACATACCAAATCCAAGAGTAGCTTGAATGGTTGTTCCGCCACGGATTTCCGCAATCTTGGGATTGAAGGTTAGAGAGTAAAAGAGATAGGTGACTGTGACTGCCAAGAGAACAGCCAGCGCAAAAGGATAGTAGAGTTTGCGGTTTTTAATCAAGTTCGATACCGCTAACTTATTGGTTAATCGAAACATACTAATTCACCTCGCTTGCCATGACAGTCAAGGTATCAGATATTTCTTGGAACATCTGACGCTCAGTCTTCTCTCCACGGTAGATTTGATTGTAAAGAATGCCGTCTTTGATAAAGAGTACACGTTTAGCTCTGCTAGCTGCTGCAGTTGAGTGGGTTACCATGAGAATTGTTTGACCACGCTCATTGATTTCGTCAAATACATCAAGTAAGGCTGCAGATGACTTGGAATCAAGAGCTCCTGTCGGTTCGTCTGCAAGAAGAATTTCAGGTTCTGTGATGATGGCGCGTGCTACTGCTACACGCTGTTTTTGTCCACCTGAAATTTCATATGGGTACTTCTCTTGCAATTGGTTGATGCCCAGATTCTCAGCTGTCACCACCAATTTCTTCATCATTTCCGTAATAGGTCTTCTTGACAAGACAAGGGGAAGCAAGATATTGTCCTTAACAGACAGAGTATCTAGCAAGTTAAAGTCTTGGAAGACAAATCCTAGCTTTTCACGACGGAAGCTAGAAGCCTGTGAATTTTTAATGGTTGCTGTGTCAGTTCCATTCAGGTAAACCTGACCACGTGTTGGTTTGTCCAGCATAGCTAGGATATTGAGAAGAGTTGATTTACCAGAACCAGACTCACCCATGATGGCAACGTAGTCACCTTTTTCCACGGTAAAGTGAATGTCCTTGAGGGCTTCTACTTGGTTGCCCTGAAAACGAGTTTTATAAATTTTTTGAACGTGTTTTACATCTAAAAGTGTCATGAGAATCTCCTTTCTTAATATCCCATCAAATGAAATGTTGCTTGCATCATAGCACATCCCAGCTGAACGCGCTCGATTTCTTTGTGGCTTGGTTTTCTAGTTTTCTTATGTAAGATTTGTTTCATGATGTTACTCCTTTGTTCTTTATGAGACTAGTTTACATCAAAAAAAGACCGCTTGCCATAACCTAACCTTACAAAAGAGACTTTAATCTTACATTTTTGTAAGATTAGGGGAAATGTAAGCAAATTTAATCTAGAGAAGTACACTGTAGCTTCTAAAATATTGTTAGAAATTGGTTTGAATTTCCCAATCAATTATTGAATTTTTATTTCATTTCACTATGCAATAAATCACTTGACTTTTTACTCTAAAAATAATAAAATGTAATTATGAAAGGGCTTACTTTAGAAAGGAGAAAAAATCGGAAACTATAATTTGAGTAAGCTTATTTTAACTATCACTTTATTACCAATAAATTTCTACTAAAAATTTATTTTAGCTCTTTTCCAGAAAGTGTGGATATTATGAAAAAAATCTTGATTACTTTTTTTGCTATCCTTTCACTATTTTTCTATTCATCTGTTTTTGCAGATGATACTAATACAATAGTGAGCGAAACTATGACAGCTCAACAACTTGTGAAGCAATACGCGACTGATTATGATATCACATTGGAACAAGCATCAGATTTACTTGGTATAAATTTATACGAACGCTCTTCACAGACATATAGAACAATTTCTACTCAAATAACTGTTACAAACTCCTATAAACCATCCATTTCTTTCTACTGCGAAACAACCGAATATGGAACTTATCATGGTATTATAAGAATATTAAGAACAGAAATAAATAGAAATTATAATGGAATGTCAAAACAGTTTTCTGGTTCATTGTATGTAAATTTAGAACAGGCTGATAGAATATTCTATATAATTAATGGAGATTTCTTTAATAACGGTACTTCAACTTTAAGCGGAGGACTGAATATTGGAATAGGAGAAAGTGCTAGCGTAAATTTCGGAGGTTCCTACGTTTCTAATCACTATAAATATGTATATCATGAAGGAAGAGTTCATTTTTAATGAAACACAAAGAACATATACTCATCGGAATTCTCTATCTCCTCTCTCCATTCATCGGTCAGCTCTTAGTTGAACACACACACTTTATCGGTACAGAATTTACAGCTACTGCTTATGCTATTTGCTGGCTATCAGTTGTTATCAGCATCCATCATTTATCAAAAACAGTTTTCTCTCAGCAGCAAAACAAAGATTAAAAAACTGAGTTCAAAAACATGCTTTTAGTTTGTAGATGAAGCTGGAAAAAAATTATTAAAAGTAAAAAAGCTTTAAATCAAGCAGTTTAGACTATTGATTTAAAGCTTTTTGCTTATTCCTAATCTTTTAAGCAACTATTGCCTTATTAGCTAAGTAGCTCACCAAAACCATCCTTCATTATCGTCAATGGCTTGGGCTTCTTTGCGTTTGCGTGGGCCTGTTCCGTACATTTCTGCTTCGATTTCTTCCTTGGTTGGCATAACAGAAGCTAGGATGATATAGATAATCACGCCAAGTCCAAAGTTTGCGACTGTAAAAATGGCAAATAAGAAACGAACAAGGGTAACATCAAAGTTCCACTTGTCTGACAGACCTGCTAGAACTCCTGAAATCATGCGATTTCGTCTCATTTTATAAAATTTACTGTTCATGTTATTTCCTCTTTCTGCTAGGTTAGACTTAGTATATCACGGATAGGCTAGGCTTTCATCAGTCCTCAGGCTGATTTACCAGTAGCAACTTTCCTCGACAAATTCCACAGCGATAGCGTTTGGTATCAATTCTGCGCTTACGCTGATACCTTTGCTGGCATGATTGGCAACGATAGAGCTTGATTGGCTTGTTGTTGCTATTGGGCAAGGTAGGCACAAAGCGTAATCCATCCACTGCTTTCAACAATTCCTTAAAATCCCGATCCTTGTGTTGATAGCCCTTCCCTTGAAAATAGAGGTGATAATGACAGAGTTCATGGCGGACAATTTTTCTAAAAACATCCAAACCCAGTTCCTGATAAACTTTGGGGTTGAAATCCAAATGCCCATCTTTAGGGAAAAATCGCCCACCTGTCGAACGTAGACGAGAATTCCACTGGGCTTGATGGATAAAAGGTCTTCCGAAGTCTTCTAGCGAAACCTGCTTGACGTAATTAGTCAGTTTCATTTGGAGCCAGGAGCGACAGATTGACTTTTTCACGTTCAGTATCAATTTTCTTAACCCAAACGGTTACCAAATCTCCGACTGACACCACTTGGCTGGGATGTTTGATAAATTTGCGACTCATATGAGAAATATGGATGAGGCCGTCCTCGTGAATGCCAATATCAACGAAGGCACCGAAGTCAACGACATTACGCACCACTCCTTCCAGCTTTTGCCCAACCACTAAGTCCTTGATATCTAGGACATCTTGGCGAAGCACAGGTGCGTCAAAGGAATCACGGAAATCTCGACCTGGTTTGAGAAGATCTGCAATGATATCTTTAAGAGTTTCTGGACCAAGGTCTAGCTCTTGCGCCATTTTCTTGACTGATAGTGACTTGAGTTTGCTTTGGGCCTCTTGGTTCAGTTCCTTAATATCCAAAATTTTGAAGAGTTCCTTGACGGCAGCATAATTTTCTGGATGAACTCCTGTATTATCAAGGATATTGCTACTTTCAGGGATACGGAGGAAACCAGCGGCCTGTTCAAAAGCCTTGGCACCAAGACGCGGAACTTTCTTGATTTGAGCGCGTGAAGTGATTTTTCCTTCTTCCTCACGGTATTTGACAATATTTTCAGAAATGGTTTTATTAAGTCCAGCCACATGGGAAAGGAGGGCTGGGCTGGCTGTATTGATATTGACACCGACTTGGTTCACCACGGTATCGACAACAAAGTCCAGACTTTCAGACAGTTTCTTCTGGCTGACATCGTGCTGGTACTGACCGACACCGATTGACTTAGGATCGATTTTGACCAATTCAGCAAGGGGATCTTGCAAACGACGGGCGATAGAGATGGCAGAGCGTTTTTCAACGGTCAAGTCTGGGAACTCCTGGCGAGCAAGTTCGCTGGCAGAGTATACCGAAGCACCACTTTCATTGACGATAACATAGCTGACTTCTGGAAACTCTTTAAGAACTTCGGCCACAAAGGCTTCACTTTCACGACTGGCCGTCCCATTTCCGATAGCAATAATTTCCACGCCGTATTGACCAATCAAGTCTGCCAAATCTTTCTTGGCTTCTTCGATTTGACGAGCTGATGCTGGTTTGACAGGATAAATAACCTGAGTCGTCAACATTTTCCCTGTTGCATCCACGACAGCTAGCTTGGCACCTGTACGAAAGGCAGGGTCAAATCCTAGAACCACGCGCCCTTTCAATGGAGCAACCAAGAGGAGATTACGCAGATTGTCAGAAAAGAGTTGGATAGCTCCTTCTTCTGCCTTTTCAGTTAATTCTGTACGAATACGGCGCTCGATAGCAGGCAAGACTTTTTTCTTAACAGATTGCTGAACAACTTCATCAATATAGGCATTTTTCACCTTGAAACGAGCAGCAAAGAAGGCAAGAATACGGTCTGTTGCATGTTCAAAACCGACCTTCAAGACACCAAGTTTCTCCCCACGATTGAGAGCCAAGGTACGATAGCCTTGCATAGTTCCAACTGTCTCTGAAAAATCATAGTAAATTTGAAAGACCTGCTTTTCATCAAGACTTTCATCCTTAACTTGAGAAGTTAGTTTAGAGTGTCTCAGCACTTCCTGATAAGTCATAGCACGTAAATTGACGTCTTCCGATAAGGCTTCGACCAAGATATCAACTGCACCAGCCAAAGCTTCTTTCCCTGTCGCAAATCCTTCACAGACAAACTTCTCTGCCTCTTTCTCTAAGTCAGCTACATTCTGCAAAATTAAGCGAGCAAGAGGAAATAGTCCAGCTTCACGGGCAATGGTTGCCTTGGTTCGACGTTTTTCCTTGTAAGGAAGATAGATTTCTTCAACGTCTGCTAATTTTTCGGCAGTTAAGATAGCTTCTTCCAATTCCTTGGTTAGCTTGCCTTGTTCTTGAATCTTAGCCAAGACAGCTTCCTTACGGTCGTTGAGGTTAGTCAGACTTTTATCCAGGTCAATAATAGCCTTAATCGCCACCTCATCCAAACTACCAGTCATGTCCTTGCGATAACGCGCGATAAAGGGAATTGTCGCCCCTTCAGCTGTCAAACTTAGAACGGTATCAATTTGCTTTAACGTCACTCCCAAATCCTGAGAGATTTTTTCATATTTTTTATCCATAAACCTATTATACCACAAGCTAGAAGGCTTGCTCCAATCCTTTTCATACTCAATGAAAATCAAAAAACAAACTAGGAAGCTAGCCACAGATTGCTCAAAACACCGTTTTGAGGTAGTAGATAAGACTGACGAAGTCAGTTACATATATCTACGGCAAGGCGAAGTTGACATGGTTTGAAGAGATTTTCGAAGAGTATCAACTATCGAAAACAAATTAAAAAACGCCATTTTCCTCAAAATAATAGTATAATAGAGGTAGAATTTAGAATCGAGGTACACCTATGGCTGTAAAATTTACAAAACGAGACGACTTGGATAAGATGTTTGAGGAGTTTGCGAAACTCCCTGATTTGAAACAAGTCACTTTCCCTGATGACAAAGAGAAAAAAGCCAAAGCAGAAAAGAAAAACTAGATGACTGCTTTCCAACAACTCCCATCTAGCGTGCTTCAGACTGGGGCTATTTTTCTCTCTATAATCATTGAAGCCCTACCCTTCGTTCTGATAGGAAGTATTGTTTCAGGGCTGATTGAGGTCTATATCACACCTGACAAGGTTTATCATTTTCTCCCTCGAAATCGTTGGGGGAGAATCTTTTTTGGCACCTTCGTAGGGATTCTTTTTCCCTCTTGTGAATGTGGAATTGTCCCCATTATCAATCGTTTTCTGGAAAAGAAGGTTCCCAGTTACACGGCTGTTCCCTTTCTTGTGACAGCACCTGTCATCAATCCTATTGTTCTCTTTGCGACCTATTCTGCCTTTGGCAACTCCTTCCATATCGCTCTGTTACGAGCTCTGGGGTCCATTCTTGTAGCTGTGATACTTGGGATTTTTCTAGGATTTTTCTGGCAAGAACCGATTCAAAAAGAAAATCGGTTGGCCTGTCATGAGCATGATTTTTCTCACTTGAGCTCTGCAAAAAAAGTTTTTCAGGTCTTTGTGCAGGCCATTGATGAGTTTTTTGATACGGGGCGTTATTTGGTATTTGGCTGTCTCTTTGCCTCTGTTATACAGGTCTACGTTCCAACTCGGATTCTGACCACTATCAGTGCAACACCTATTTTTGCCATCCTGCTCTTGATGCTTTTGGCCTTTCTTCTGTCGCTCTGTAGTGAGGCGGATGCCTTTATCGGGGCTTCTCTTCTCTCGAGTTTCGGATTGGCACCAGTTATGGCCTTTCTGGTGATTGGCCCAATGCTGGATATCAAAAATATTCTCATGATGAAAAATTACTTGAAAGCACGATTTATCAGTCACTTCATTACGATTGTGACACTCGTTGTCTTAGTCTATTCTCTCTTGATTGGAGTCATCCTATGATTCGATTTTTAGTTTTAGCTGGCTATTTTGAATTGACCATTTATCTCCATCTGTCGGGCAAATTAAACCAGTACATCAACATGCACTATTCCTATCTGGCCTATATTTCCATGGTGCTTTCCTTTATTTTGGCAATTGTTCAACTGTATATTTGGATGAAGCAAGTCAAAACCCATAGTCATCTGAACAGCCGATTAGCGAAGGTTACTAGTGTTGCTCTTCTGGCTATTCCTATTGTCGTCGGCTTAACTTTTCCAACTGTTAGCTTGGATTCTCAGACCGTTTCTGCCAAAGGCTATCATTTTCCCTTATCGGAAGGAACGGATCAAGCCATTCAGACAAGTGAAGGAACGACAAGCCAATATTTGAAACCAGATACCAGTTCTTATTTTTCAAAATCAGCCTATGAAAAGGAAATGCGAACTGCGGCGGATAAATACTTGTCCCAAGATAGCATTCAGATTACGAATGAAAACTATATGGAAGTCATGGAAGCTATCTACGACTATCCAGATGAGTTTGAGGGTAAGACAGTCCAGTTCACTGGCTTTGTCTATAATGACCCCAGTCATGCCAATAGCCAATTTCTGTTCCGCTTCGGCATTATTCACTGTATCGCGGATTCAGGTGTCTATGGATTACTGACCAAGGGAAATACCCGTCAGTATGAGAACAACACCTGGATAACAGCCAAAGGAAAACTGGTCAATCACTACCATAAAGAACTCAAACAAAACCTCCCAACCTTGGAAATCGATAGCTTTACCAAAGTCGATAAACCAGAAAATCCCTATGTATATCGCGTGTTTTAAAAAAGCAAGCTAAGACCATAAAAGTTAAAACGAACAAGTTCTTTTCTGAATAACAGAAAAAGAGCCTGTTCGTTTTTTGTTAAATAGTCTATAGTAAGATGTAATTTTTGATGTTTTATAACTTTCTTATGTTGTATAAAAATCTATCGACAAATCGCTATCAGACTCGTATTTTTTCCAAGCTAAACTGAAGCCATAATAATCTTCAAATTCAGGGTGCCAGTCATAATAAAGTGGGATACGACTATATTTTCTTGCAACAACTTCGTCTTCAAATTCTGGAGACTCCCCTGCAGTAATACCAAATTGAAGGCCATTTAGTTCCCAGCTATTGCCCCAAACGTTTTCATCCGAGAGAACATCGATCCATCTCGAGGCATCAATATCAAAATCAGCACACAACTCCAGTTCATAGAATTTTCTACAGTTAATCTCTGAAGGCTTTATATAAAGGGCCCTGTCTACCTGGTACTTTTTATCGCTGACTTGAATTTGTGTGATTTTCATTGGAATAGGAACTCCATTTAATTCTAACCAGAAATAGCCTAAGGGAGTTTTGATAACGTAATATGTTTGCTGAGGCGCAGGTTTAGCGTTTTTAGAGCAAGCATCAAAAATTCTTCCAAGATTAATTAAATTTCTACAAATGATTTTCGAAGTGAATGGGTCGAAATGTGAATACCTACGAATGACACGTTTTAACTTTTCAACAGGAAAAGTAATATCCTTTGGTAGGGCATGATACTTCTGCACAACTAATGCAGTTTTTTCAGTATTTTCCTTTCCTACTGGGACAATAACAGCATGCCCAATATGGATATTTGGGTCATCGCAGATATAAGTATATTCATTTGCTCCCTCCTGAAACTCAACAACAACGAGATTTAATTCTTGATCCGGATCAAAGAGAGGCTCGACCTTTTCAACTTCTTGGCGTTCATAAAAAGTAAAGCGATCTCCATCTCCGTCTTCGCCAAAAACCATGAAACTACCGCATTCAGGGCACTTCCACATATAAAATGACGCCTCTGAAATGTCTTCATAAGAAATTGAATCATTACCATCTTTTTTATTCATGATTTCTACTAACAACTCATCCGAGTATACCGAATAAGCATTTGGATCAGGCGTTCTATGGTCGTTCATCGCTTGCCCGCATTTACATGTCCATTTACCCATAAACAACCTCAGTCATGCCCTAATTCTTCAAGAAAAAATTGATTTAGAGCTTTCCAGTCTTTCTTCACCTCGGTAACACTTTGAACGTATGCATCCAGCTCTTTGATGTTTTTGATGATGTAGTACTGGATTGGCATTATCGGATCAATTTCCATACTTTCGGGACCGTTTATCTTAATGTCAAGTAACCTTGATACATGCTCCTGCATTTGAGAAGGAAGCAATTCTTTGACCAAATCATCAAACAAAATCGGTGGAACAGAATGATATTTTTCAATCCAGCGACAAGCCAAAATAGGACGCAGCGCATAGAAATATTTTTTAGGTTTGACCTTGTCTCCTGAAAGATACTTATTCATTTGAGTTCTTGCAGTGTTCAAGTAATGGTACAGCATTTTTTTCTCAGAAAAATACTGGGTTGCAAGTGGACGTATGTGCTCGATAAAATCCGTTTGTTGATAAACAATTGGTGACTGTAACCATTCAAATAGTGTAGGATTAGACTTATAAAGGAGTTTTAAAGTCTTGTCTAAATCCCAGCCACTCACATCCCAAGTATCGTCAATTGGTAGTTCGATAACATCGCGCTGTTTATTCAAACGGAGATAAAAATCTTGCTTGTGTTTGTAGATAAATCGTACATCAAAGTCACTATCGGGAGACTCAAAGCCCCATGCACGACTACCAGACTCAATAGCCCACAAAACTGTGACATCGAAATCACGCTCAATTTCTGCTAATTTTTCGGGTACCAGAACATTCATTTCTTCTTGCGTTTGCATAATAAAGCCTCGTCTATAATTTGAACATAAACAGTTACTAAAATAGGAAACTAGGAGGACTGAAAGTGCTTTGTATCAAACTATCAAAACTACTACCAAAATAACTAATCCATCTAGTAGCTTTTTCAGACATTTTCTATACCTGAGACCTTTAAATGACAGAATCTCCATCATTCCAATTCCGAGCAATTTCTTCATCTTTATGGAGTTGGTCTACCAGTTCTTCAACAGAGTCAAATTTGACCATTTCACGGACACGGTCTAGCCAGTAGACAATGACTGTCTCACCGTAAATGTCATCTGAAAAATCAAAAATATTGACTTCAAAACGTGGCTCTTCTCCATCGAAAGTAACATTTTTCCCGACACTCGCCATTCCACGATATCTTTTACGCTGCACTTCGACATCGACTACGTAAACACCATCAGCTGGCATATAGGTTCGATCTCTTAAAACTAAGTTTGCTGTTGGGTAACCGATAGTCCGTCCACGAGCATTGCCATGAACAACCATTCCACGTGATGGTAGAGGAGTGCCAAGTAACTGACCAGCTTCTCTGACATCTCCATCAAGAATAGCTTGACGAATACGAGTAGAACTAATTTTCCCCTTTTCATCCTCAACGGGAGGAACAATGATGATTTCTCCATCAAAATAGTCCTTCAAATCATCCGCAGTTTTCTTATCAGAACCAAACGTGTAATCAAATCCCGCTACAATAATCGCTGGTTTTAATGCTCTAACATAGGTATCAAAGAACTCTTGCCCCGTTAAACTAGCAAATTTACTACTAAAGTCAAGTAAGAAAAGAGCCTCTACTCCATGCCATTTCATCTTATGTTCTCGTTCTTCATGGCTAACAATATGAAGCATTAATTCTGGCTGGTACGGTTGCAAAGCAAGCTTAGGGGACTCTGTAAAGGTCATCACGACAACTGGTAGATATTCTTTCATAGAAGCCTTGCTAGCTACTTCAAAAAGCTTCTGATGTCCTTTATGAATACCGTCAAAATATCCTAATACAAGAACTGTTTTATCAGGTACTGCGATGTCTTTTTCATTTTTTATAGGTACTGTTGTAATCATGAAACTATTATATCATAGAGAAAGCCTTTTCGCTAAAAGGAAAGCCCAAATGTCGTTTTTTGCCCCTGAACTGACCTTAAAAAATCATTCAAGATGTTAGTTTTAAAAAATAGCATCCCCTAAGAGATGCTATCGTTTGGTAACTAGTCTACTGTTTCTTCCAAATCTTTTAACTTCACCGAAACAATTTTTGAGACACCTGATTCTTGCATGGTCACTCCATAAATAGAATCGGCTGCTGCCATGGTTCCCTTACGGTGGGTTACGACGATAAACTGGCTGTCCTTGTCAAAACGGTTGAGGTAATCTCCAAAGCGTTTAACATTGGCTTCGTCCAGCGCAGCCTCTACCTCATCCAAGATAACAAACGGGATAGTCTTAACTCGGATAATGGAGAAGAGCAAGGCAAGAGCCGATAGGGCTTTTTCCCCTCCACTCATGAGATTAAGAGACTGGATTTTCTTGCCTGGTGGTTGAACAGAAATCTCAACCCCTGCTGTCAATAAGTCTCCCTCAGTCAAAATCAGGTCTGCCTGACCTCCGCCAAACATCTGCTTGAAGGTCACTTTAAAGGACTCACGAATGGCTTCAAAGGTTGATTTAAAGCGTTCCTTGACCTCATCATTCATCTCTGTGATAGTCTCTAGGAGCAGATTTTTCGCTGACAAAATATCATCTCGCTGACTATTTAGAAAGTCCAGACGGTTGTGTACTTCTTCGTACTGGTCAATAGCATCCAAGTTGACTGGACCCAGTGAGCGAATAGCCTTCTCCAAATCCTGTACCTCTTGCTCTGCCAGATTGAGATTTTCCAACTCATGTGCTTTTTCTAGAGCCTCAGTATAGCTAATCTGATACTGGTCTGTCAATTGACTTTGTAGATGGCGCAAGCGCTCGCTGATCTTTTCTTTCTTGGCTTCAACACGTGTTTGCTTGCGAATCCACTCCTCATTCTGCTGGCGAGCCTGATCCAAATGACTAGCAATATCATCCAGTTGACCTTCAATATCATCCAACTCAAACTGCTTGCGAATTAAACCTTGTTGGAGGTTTGTTTTCTGAGTTTTGGCTTCTTCGGCCTGTTGACTGAGCAATTCTATATCAACCTTCTCAATATTATCAACCTTTTTTTGGAGAAGGCGCTGGATTTCTTCTTGTTCGATATCCAGATTATCCAATTCCTTGCGTAAACGTTCAATATCCGCAACTTCGTAACGTTTTTGCCCTTGCAGTTCTGTCTTAAGCAGGCGAGCTTGCGCTACCTCTTCCTGCAAGTTTTGATAGCGTTCTTGGATGGCGTTTTTGTTAGACTTAATTTCTTCAATCTCAGCTTCCAGATTTTGCTTGTCACTGGCGATTGTAGCAAGACGCTCTTGGCATTTTTCCTTGTCTGCTTGCCAATCTCCTTCAGAAAGACGATCTAATTCCTCTTCTTGGAGTTTCCAAAGAGTTTCTAACTCTTCAACTTGCTGACTGGTTTGCTGATAAGAGAGGGATAAGCCCTGCTCCTGAATACGAGCCTGCTCTCCTAGAGATTTGATTGCTTCTAATCTTTCTGTCAATCTAGTCATCTCATCTTGCAAGGTCTTCAAAGTCGCCTCTTCTGAACGCAAGCTTGCTTCTTCTTCAGCAATTTCTTTTTGCAATTGCTTCAGCTCTGGCTTGATAAAAATACTGTTATTCTGGCGATTGGCTCCACCTGCGTAAGAACCACCTGTGCGCAACTCTGTACCGTCCAAAGTCACCATACGAACCTGATAACGAACCTGGCGAGCTGCTGCACGCGCATGCTCTACAGTATCAAAAATAGCCGTCGTAGCTAGCAAGTTCTTGAAAATAGCTTCCAGTCTCTTATCAAATGCCACCAACTCATCAGCCATACCAAGGAAGCCTGAACTTGATGCGATAGTATCTTGGTTCTGACTTGAAATCGTACGAGCCTTGATAGTCGTCAACGGAAGGAAGGTTGCACGACCTGCTCTGTTTCGTTTGAGGAAATCAATCGCCTTGGTTGCTGCCTCTTCATCTTCTACGATGATATGCTGACTGCTGGCTCCAAGCGCAATCTCTAGGGCAGTTTGATAATGCACATCAAAGGTCAGGTGCTCACTGACTGCACCAATAATTCCACCAAGGCGGGCTTTTTCTTGGAGAACACTCTTAACACCTGCATAAAAGTTACTATGATTTCTCAGGATATTTTCCAAACTCTGAGCTCTCGCCTGCTTGTTTTTAAGACTGTCCAGACGGTCAAAGAGTTGACTTTGTTGAGCTTGATAGGAAGTTTTCTGTTCCTCTTGCTCCTTGGCAATAGCTTGATAGTCGGCCAATAATTTCTGAACCTGCTCCTTGGCAGTTTCAAGCTCTTCTTTTTGCTGACTAGCCTTCTCTTTAGCTGTAGCCAGCTGTTCTTTCAGCTTTTGTAGTTGATCTGCTTGTTTTTGAGAAAGCTGACGACTATTTTCCAACTCATTCTCGATACGGGTTAGTTGGTTTGACACATCTGCTTCTTCTTGTAAAAGAGCGACAAAGCGTTCACGCAAGAGCTCAATCATTTGATCAGGATTATCTGAAAAAGCCAACAATTCAGCTTCTAAACGATTGAGTTTTTGATTATTTTGGACTAGATTTTCTTCTAAGAGGGCTAAAGAGCTTTCTTTTTCAGTCTTTTCCTGACTTAGAGCATTTCTCTTATCCTCCAAAGCAGCCAAACGAGCTTGTGCTTCCTGTTGATTCAGAGCTACTTGCTCAGATTCTAATTTCGATAGGGCTAATTTTCTCTCTAAATCACTAATCAGACTGGTCAAATCCATCAAACTGCCTTGGTCTTTGGCCATTTCAGCCTGTAAATCTTGGCGTTGCTTCTTGAGATTCTGATTTTCTTCCTCTAATTTTTCCCGCTTTTGGTAGTAGCTCGTCAAGAGTTCCTGAACCTGAGCCAACTCTTCTTCTGTCAACTCTAGTTCAGCCTTATTTTCCTTGATTTGAGCAACCAAAACATCCAAGTAAATAGCTTTACGTTGGCCTTCCAAGTCTAGAAACTTACGAGCATTTTCAGCTTGCTTCTCAAGAGGCTTGATTTGATTATCCAACTCGTAGATAATGTCTTCTAGACGATTCAGATTATCCTGAGTTTGTTGCAATTTGCTCTCAGTTTCTTTTCTGCGAGTCTTGTATTTCAAAACTCCTGCAGCTTCTTCGAAAATGGCACGACGTTCCTCAGGCTTGGAGTTGAAAATCTCCTCAACCTTCCCTTGGGAAATAATGGAGAAGGAATCTCGTCCCAAACCTGTATCCAAGAAAAGATCATGAATATCACGCAGACGTACTTTCTTACCGTCAATCTTGTATTCGCTATCTCCGCTGCGATAGATATGACGTTCTACCCTGATTTCATGACCTGCATCCTTGATAAATCCGTCATTATTATCCAAAGTCACAACTACAGAAGCATAATTGAGCGGTTTGCGACTTTCAGTTCCAGCAAAAATGACATCTGGCATCTTGCCGCCACGGAGACTCTTAACACTTGACTCTCCCAAGGCCCAACGCAGACTTTCTGTAATATTCGACTTTCCAGATCCATTGGGTCCAACGACAGCAGTCACACCTTGGTCAAAGACGACCTTTGTCTTGTCAGCAAAAGACTTGAATCCCTGAATTTCGATTTCCTTTAAATACATGAATCCAGCCCTTTCTCAACGGCATTTTTGGCAGCTTCTTGCTCTGCTAATTTCTTAGAACGACCTTGACCTTGACCAATGCTCTTGCCTTCCACCAGAACTTCTACATCAAAAACCTTATCGTGGGCAGGACCCGTTTCAGAAATTACCTGATAACGGATAGCCACATCACCATTAACCTGAAGCAACTCTTGGAGATGGGTTTTGTAGTCTGTAATCATCTCAAACTCGCCTGCTTCAACCTTAGGAATCATGACTTGATAGATAAATCCCTTGACCTTGGCCACATCCTTGTCCAAAAGGAGGGCACCAAGAAAGGCTTCAAAGGCATCACCAAGAATGGTGTCACGATTGCGACCACCAGATTTTTCTTCCCCTTTACCCAGCTTGATAAACTGGTCAAACTGGCAATCACGCGCAAAACCAGCCAAACTCTCCTCGCGAACAATCATGGCACGGAGTTTTGATAGGTCCCCTTCAGGCTTTTTAGGATATTTTTTATACAGATATTCTGAAATCAATAACTGTAGAACAGCGTCTCCTAAAAATTCCAAGCGTTCATTGTGTGAAATTTTTAAGAGGCGGTGCTCATTGGCATAACTCGTATGAGTAAAGGCAGTCTCCAGTAAGTTTTTGTCTGCAAATTCGATTGCAAAATGGTTTTTAAGTACAGTTTGTAATTCTTTCATACCAACCTCTTTCTAACTGATAACAGTCCTTTTTATTATATCAAAAAAAGCCCCCTGAGTCACTTTAAAACGGGACTAGAGAGCATTTGGGAATTCTTTAAAAAGAGATTTTCAGTTTTAAGGGCCAATTTAGGGCTGTGTAAAGAAAAAAGCCCTATTAAAGGCTTTTTAGGATGTTTACATCCACCCTGAGGGAATCGAACCCCCATCTCAAGAACCGGAATCTTACGTGATATCCATTACACTAAGGGTGGAAACTTGTTTTATTATAACAGAAATTTGCTCTAATAACAAGTTTTTTTCTAGTGAGGTAGCCCGTCTTAGTGGGAAGCATCCCCATTCCAGATCGAGTTTTTCACGATAACATAATCAACGTGTTTAAGGTCAGCAACCTGACGTCCACCTGCATAAGAAATAGCACTTTGAAGGTCTTGTTCCATCTCAGTTAAAGTGTCTTGCAAATGACCTTTTGCAGGAAGCAAGATGCGTTTGCCCTCCACATTTTTGTAAGCACCTTTTTGATATTGTGAGGCTGAACCATAATATTCTTTGAACTGTTCACCATCGACTTCAATCGTTTTCCCTGGACTTTCAATATGTCCTGCAAAGAGGGAACCAATCATGACCATGCTAGCACCGAAGCGGATAGACTTGGCAATATCGCCATGAGTACGAATTCCTCCATCAGCAATAATCGGTTTACGTGCAGCCTTAGCACACCAGCGGAGAGCAGCCAATTGCCAACCACCTGTACCAAAACCAGTCTTGACCTTGGTGATACAAACCTTACCAGGACCGATTCCGACCTTAGTAGCATCCGCACCAGCATTTTCCAATTCACGCACGGCTTCTGGTGTTCCCACATTTCCAGCAATGACAAAAGTATCTGGCAATTCTTTCTTGATGTGTTGAATCATAGAAATCACGCTATCCGCATGACCGTGAGCAATGTCAATCGTGATATATTCCGGAGCATCAGCCTTGAGTTGGCTAACGAAATCATACTCATAGTCCTTAACACCGACAGAGATAGAAGCAATGAGCCCTTGATCGTGCATTCGTTTAATAAAAGGAATGCGTCCTTCCTCATCAAAACGGTGCATAATGTAGAAGTAGCCCCCTTTAGCTAGTTGCTCTGCTACATTTTCATCCAAAATCGTCTGCATATTTGCTGGTACAACAGGTAGTTTAAAGGTATGATTTCCTAGAGTGACACTTGTATCCGCTTCTGCACGGCTTTTAATCACACATTTATTTGGAATCAATTGAATATCTTCGTAATCAAAAATTGGAAATTCATTTAACATATCGATGTCTCGTTTCTTTTGTAATGACCTACCTATGCTTTCGCATCACTACGTCTTTTCCGACGTTTCCTTAATTTATTATAAACTAAAGTACAGTTTTTGTCAAATAATTTTATAAATTAAAATATATTGTTCGGGTTTTGATTATATCAAAGACAGAAAAGAGGAGAGATTATTTTCTCCCCACTTCTTCTACATTCTAATAATACTCACCCTGACGGTAGTCCCATGAGTTAAAGGTATCTGACAAGTGCATCATAATCTTATCAATATCAAGCCCTTTGCGGATTACAACTGGAGCTGGTGAAGTTGAGCGTGCTCCTCCTTGTTCTGGGATGAGTTTGCCGTCTTTATCGACCATAGAGACCATCACACCTTGCTCGTAGCGAGTTTCAATCGTTTTGTCAGGCTGGATAGATGCCACATAGTCGTCTGCCTCGATAACAAGGTCCACTGCGCCTTCGATACGTTCTCCAATTCCTTCTACCTTACCACGATTTCCTTTTCCAGATGGGTTTGCAGATGAAGCGTATACCATCTTGCCTTCTTCCCAAAGTTTGGCAGCCAATTGTTCACCAGCTTTCCCAAATTTGATAACAAAGCAGCTAGTACCACGCACGTCAGTCATAAGTTCTTCACGGCCATCACCGTATGCTTTTAGTTTTTCAAAGGCTTCTGGTTTCCAAGGAAGGATACAACCAAGAAGAATGTCTTCGTCCCAATGTTTTTGGTAAAAGGCTTCAATTTCTGGGTTGAGTTGTGCTAAAGCGCGAAGCTCATCCATGCTACCGCAGAGAACAACACCTGGTTTGTTACGGTTACGCTCTTTAGCTTCAAACTTGCGTTCAAGTCCTGCCTTATCGCTAGTCATGATGATGTAACCAACTTTAGTAGGGCAAACAATACAACCGCTCTCACCTTTTAAAATGTCATAGCCTTCTTGTGAAAGTGTTCCGTTCCATTGAATGTGTTTTGTCATAGTTCTATTTCCTTTTCTATTTTTCTTCTAATTCTGCCAATAGGCTGGACGTTGTTTTTCATAAGCAGCAATCAAATCTTCATACTGCAAAGTAATACCGATATCATCCAAACCATTTAAGAGTTTATGTTTCCACTCGCTATCGATTTCGAAAGTGAATTCTCCAACTGGTGAGATGATTTTTTGTTGTTCCAAGTCCACAGTTACCTGGTCACTTGGTTGTAGCTGAGCTAGTTTCTCTCGAACCTCTCTGGGCTGTACAATAGGCAACATGCCATTATTGAGTTCATTATTGTAATGAATATCACCAAAAGACCCTGCAATCACGACCTTGAAACCATAGTCCGCTAGAGCCCAAGCTGCGTGTTCCCTCGAAGATCCTGCCCCAAAGTTATCCCCTGAGATGAGAATACTGGCTTTCCGATATTCAGGTCGGTTAAAGACAAAGTCTGGGTCCTCAGTATACTTGTCATCCAGATAACGCCAAGCATACATGAGGTACTTACCAAAGCCTTTCTTATCGATTAACTTGAGAAACTGCTTGGGTAGGATTTGGTCAGTGTCAATGTTATCATTCATGAGAGGAACGGTCGTTCCCGTATAAACTGTAAATTTCTCCATATCCTCTCCTTACTGAGCTTCTGGCATTTGCCGAACATCTACGAAGCGCCCTGCAATAGCTGCCGCAGCTGCCATGGCTGGACTGCAGAGATGGGTCTTAGCGCCAAAGCCTTGTCTGTCTTCAAAATTTCGATTGCTGGTTGAGGCGCAGTGAACGCCATCTGGAACCTTGTCAGGATTCATCCCTAGGCACATAGAGCAACCTGGGTCTCTCCACTCAAAACCAGCATCTAGAAAGACCTTGTCCAAGCCCAACTTTTCAGCAGCTCGTTTCACAGGACGAGAGCCTGGAACCACGATAGCCGTTAAGTTGGAAGCAATTTTCTTCCCTTTAACAAATCGCGCAGCCAGTTGCAAATCGCTGAGACGAGCATTGGTACAAGAGCCGATAAAGATATAACCTAGTTCAATATCTGCTGGCTTTTGACCTGGTTCCAAATCCATATAATTGTAGGCTCGTTCATCATTCATATCCTTAATTTCTGGGAAACTACTGTCAAAGTCAACCCCCATAGCAGGGTTGGTTCCCCAGGTCACCATAGGAGCAAGGTCTGAGACATCCATCTGGATAACCTTATCGTAAACGACATTCTCATCACTGACAAGGGTCTTCCAATCTGCCACAGCCTCTTCAAAGTCCTCTGGAACACATTCCCGTCCCTTGAGATAATCATAGGTGGTTTGGTCCGGATTCATGATTCCCATCTTGGATCCAAACTCGATGGACATATTGCAGATGGTCATTCGTTCTTCCATGCTCAGTGCATCAATAGCTTGTCCACGATATTCAACCACGTAGCCAACACCACAAGCAACGCCGTACTTGGCAATCAAGGCTAAAATGAAATCCTTGGAATAAACTCCTTTTTGAGGAACTCCAGTGAATTCAACCAACATTTTCTTAGGTTTAACCTGCCAGAGGGTCTGGGTAGCGAAGACATGCTCAACCTCACTAGTCCCAATCCCAAAGGCGATGGCTCCAAAAGCTCCATGGGTTGCCGTATGGCTGTCTCCACAGACAATGAATTTTCCTGGTTGAGTTCTTCCTGTTTCTGGACCTACCATGTGCACGATTCCCTGTTTTTCAGAACCATGGGCCGCATGTTCAATCCCAAACTCCTCAACATTTTCAGCAAGCTTATCAATTTGAGCCTTGGAAATGACATCTCGAATATCGTAGATATTGACCGTCGGGACATTGTGGTCAAAGGTTCCAAATGTCAAGTCTGGTCGTCTCAATCTGCGACCTGCGTCTCGTAATCCTTGAAAGGCTTGAGGGCTGGTCACTTCATGAATATAGTGCTGGTCCACATACATGAGTTGGGGCTGCCCCTCTTCTCCTATGATGACATGACGGTCCCATAATTTATCAAAAATCGATTTTCCTGCCATCCATTACCTCCAAATAACATATAAGGCTACTAGTGTGGTCATCATCCCAAGAAACCAAACTGTTTTAAAATACCATTTTCGAGTCTTGTGGTGAAAGATGATTCCTGCTAGCCAGGCACCAAAACCACCACAAGTAAAGGCTAAAATAAGTAAGATTTTCTCTGGGATGCGCCAAGCTCTTCTCCTTGCCTTGGATTTGTCAATACCATAAATCAAGAAAACCATGACATTCCAAATCAAAAGGACTAGAGTAATTTTTTCGTCTAACTTCATAACCTTGCAATAATAGCTTCCGTCATTTCCTTGGTCGAAGCCTGTCCTCCTATATCTCTCGTTAAAATTCCAGCTGCCAAACTTGCCTCAACAGCACGCTCGATACGCTCTGCATCCTCATAACGTCCGAAACTATCTCTCAACATCATGGCAACTGATAAAATCATGGAAATAGGATTGGCAATTCCTTGACCTGCAATATCAGGCGCTGAACCGTGAATAGGTTCATAAAGACTTGGTCCATTTTCAGAATGACTGGCTGATGGCATAACCCCAAGTGTACCAGATAGGACGCTTGATTCATCAGATAAAATATCTCCAAAAAGATTCTCCGTCACGATGACATCAAACTTAGCAGGATTGGTAATCATGAGCATGGCAGCTGAGTCCACCAACTGGTGTTCCAAGGTCACATCTGGGAAATCCTGTGCGACCTTCTCAGCTACTTTCCGCCAGAGTTTTGAAGTCGCTAGAACATTTTGCTTATCGATACTAGTAACGATTTTTCTGCGATTTCTTGCAATTTCAAATGCCTTACGAATAATCCGCTCTACTTCTTCATAGCTGTAGTCGTTGATATCACGCGCTTTGCGCTCTTCAAGGATATGATTTCCAAAATAAATCCCACCCGTCAACTCACGCACTACGACAAAGTCTACACCAGCAATTCGTTCTGGTTTGAGTGGTGACAAATGCTTGAGACTCTCAAAAATCTTAACCGGGCGAATATTGGCATAGAGATGGAGTTCCTTACGGAGAGCTAGCAAGCCTTGTTCAGGCCGAACCGCTGCTCCATCATACTGAGGACTACCGATAGCCGCTAGGAGAATGGCATCTGCTTCACGACATACCTTGAGAGTTTCATCAGGTAAGGGATGCCCTGCAGCATCGATACCTGCACCTCCAAAAGGTCGTCTATCAATCTCATAGTCAAAACCTGGTTTTTCAGCTAGGGCTTCCAGGACTTCTAAACCAGCCTCCATGATTTCTGGGCCAATTCCGTCCCCTGCTAGAGCTACTATTTTTTTTGTCATAGCATTCTCCTTTACACACTAGGCATATCTCGATAGGAAACACTACGTCCCATCTCACCAGCATTCTCTTTTTGAACAAAGGTATTAGCATTGATATAAGCAATAGCCGAAGCCTTCAACACATCGAAATCAAGACCTGTTGCGTTAAAGATGGTTTCTGTATCTCTGTTTTCAACAGTTACCAAGACCCGAGCTTGGGCATCAATTCCATCTGTCACCGCGTCAATAGTGTAAGACACCAAACGGACGGATTGGTTAAAGAACTTATCGATAGCGTTAAAGATTGCTTCAACAGAACCTTGTCCTGTCGCATTGAACTCAACTTTCTCACCATCCATATTAGCTAGGCTAACAAGCGCTTCGATGTTATTATCCTCATGAGTTTGAAGTTGTAAATCATCAAAGTGGAAGCCTTCTGGATTTTCAACCACGGTTCCAGCTACCATAGCTCGAATATCTGCATCTGTGATTTCTTGCTTTTTATCAGCTAGCTCCTTGAACTTAGCAAAGAGTGGTTTGATGTCCTCTTCTGTAAAGTCTAGAGCCAGTTCTCTTAGTTTCTCAACAAAGGCATGGCGACCAGACAATTTTCCAAGTGGGAGGCTGTTACTCTTGACACCGACCAATTCAGGAGTGATGATTTCATAGGTAAGAGGATTTTTAAGGACTCCGTCTTGGTGAATACCAGATTCGTGAGAAAAGGCATTGCCACCGACCACAGCCTTGTTTTTAGGAACTGGAATACCTGAGAAGCGAGAAACCATTTCTGACGTATTGATGGTCTCATTTAGGACAATACTGGTTTCTGCTTGATAGTAATCTTGGCGAATATTGAGCGCAACTGCTATTTCTTCTAAAGCAGCATTTCCAGCTCGCTCACCAATACCGTTGATAGTTCCTTCGACACGTCCTGCCCCATTCTTAACAGCAGCAAGGCTATTAGCTACTGCCATTCCGAGGTCATCATGACAGTGTGGTGAATAGATAATCTGACGATCCGTCTTGACATTCTCAATCAAGTGTTTGAAGATAGCTCCGTATTCCTCTGGTGTGGTAAATCCTACCGTATCAGGGATATTGATATAAGACGCCCCTGCATCAACCGCTGTTTGAACAACTTGCAAGAGGAAATCCAACTCTGTTCTGGTCGCATCTTCAGGAGAGAATTCGACCACTTCAAACTTGGAACGTGCATAAGAGACATGCTCACTGATTGCTTCCAAAATCTCTTCCTTGCTCTTATTGAGCT
Source organism: Streptococcus mitis (assembly GCF_946190335.1). Taxonomy (GTDB): domain Bacteria; phylum Bacillota; class Bacilli; order Lactobacillales; family Streptococcaceae; genus Streptococcus; species Streptococcus mitis_CH. The sequence continues at coordinate 186,019 of NZ_CAMHZN010000002.1, read as the reverse complement.
TATACTTTCGGTGAATCGGACTGGTAGCGATAAAGACGTGAACCTGTGGATACTTGGCGTCCTTGAGAGCCTCGTAACAAGCATCAATATCAGACTTGACAGAGCGAGCCAGACCAGTTACCGCTGTTTTCTTCAATACTTTAGCAATCTCCTGAACTGCCGTAAATGAGTCTGGGCTAGCCGCCGGAAAACCAGCTTCGATGGCTGAAATACCCCATTTCTCCAGCTGCCTTGCTATGGCAATTTTTTCTTTGATTGAAAAGTTAACACCCGGTGTCTGTTCTCCATCCCGAAGGCTGGTATCTAGAAATTCAACTGTTCTCATAAGATTTCCCCTTTTCCAAATGTGGTTTTAAAAAAACATCTCGCTCAGAAGTCCAAGCGAGATGTTGATTCACTCCCGCTTGGTAAGCCAAACAGGACTAATGCTTTTTGCACTAGCCCGAGTACCTCAACAACAAAGCGAATTGATTAAACTTAGCTGTTTTCATGTTTGACTTTCTCCTTCGTTTGATATCTTGTTTAGTATTTTAGCATAGGCAAAAGTACTTGTCAAGAAAAAATCCAATATTTTCTGAAAATTTCTTCAGTAGAGAATATTTTGCTAATTGAAAGTTCTTGAAAATTCTTGAAATGTTTCATTTTTTAATAGTTAAATTCCAGCTTGTTTCTATCAATTCCAGTACTTCTTCATCTGATAAAGTATCATCAAGGGACACACTAATCCAGTAGCGTTTGTTCATATGAAAGGCTGAATAAATTCCCTTTTTTGAAAGTAAGTCAGCTACTTGGTCATGTTTGAGGTTGACTGCTTCCACCTGTCCTTCTCTGCCCTTTTCCAGCTTATCCCAAGAGATTTTCATCAAGACGGCATACCACTTTTTATTGCCTTCGTGTCTTAACACTGCCGTATCAGGCGATTTCTCCCACAAATACTCCAACTGATTACCATACTGTTCCTGAACTTGAGTCATGATTCGCTTAGTCTGAGGGCAGATAAAATCCTGTACCTCAAAACAAGCCTTCCGAATCTGGTAAAGAATCTCCAAACAAGCCTCACGGACACTTCCTACAAAACTTCCCCTCATGCTTTCCATATGGACTTGAGGATAGAGGTCACCAGTCTCCTGATCAAATACCTGAAAACTCACATTATCAGTAGTGATGGACACAGTCATGACAAAGTCACCCTGCAAAATCTGGCAACTATAAGTCCAGACTTCCCCATTTTTTACAAAACCATAGGCATGAGCTTTTTCTTTATTAAACTGGTAAGATTTAAAAATTTCAAACATAAGTGAAAACTGCTACCCTAAGCAGCAGTTCCTTTCTATTTTTTAAAAGACAACCTTAGTACCATGTAATTGTGTCACTCCCAGTTGGTCGATAAAGATTTGACGGTTGTCAAGGTCAATCCCCCCACCTGGTAGAATTTCAATTTTACCTTTAGCGTGTTCCAAAATTCTGTGATAGTGAGCAAAACGTTTCTCTAGTGAATCTCCAGACACACCAGCACGAGTTAGGATACGAGTAACTCCAGCTTGACTAAGCCAGTCAATAGCTTCCAGTTGATCATCATCACTCAATTCATCAAAGGCCATGTGGAAGACAATTTCCATTCCTTTTGATGCAGCAATTAACTTTTCAAGATTAGGCTTATCCAACTTCTTATCAGCAGTTAAACCCCCAAATACAACTCCTTGACTTCCAGCCTGAGCAGCCAACCGAATGTCTTCTAGCATAATTGCAATTTCTAGTTCATTATAGACAAAGTCGCCACCACGTGGACGAATCATGGTCATGATGGTTGTATCGTAGTTAGCTGCCAATTCAACCGCTGCCTTGGTCACTCCATAGCTGGGAGTTGTCCCACCAACTGCTAGATTGTCACAAAGTTCGATTCGACGAGCTCCAGCCTGCATCGCTTTTTCAAGCAAGGTCACATTTTCAGCACAAAATTCGTAAATCATTTGATTCTCCTTGAAGATTACTTTAAATTTATTATATCATATTGTTGTGAATATGATTTCAATTTTATCAAGGCAAATAACTACTATTTTAACTATTCTTTGTCTGGAATGACCTTGAAGAGATAATAGGTGATAAAGATGGTCAAAGCTCCCAGACCGATTTTGACTGGTAAGAGAGGAGCAAAATAAATGGAAATTCCCATCAAGATGTAGATAGATACAATGATTTTTTTCTTGCGTTCACGCGCAATAGACTTAGTCTCGCGAAAATCAGCTACATATGCTTGATAGAGCTTGGTATGATAAAGCCAGTCTTCGAAGCGCTTGGAACTTCTTGAGAAACAAGCAATAGACAACAAAAGAAAAGGGGTTGTAGGCAACAAGGGCAAGACAACCCCAACAATAGCCAAAGCCAGTGATAAAAAACCAATTATCAAATAGATAAGACGCATAACTTCTCCTAGTTAAAATAATCTTCTTCTAGTTTCGCATAAAATGATGAATTTTGTCAAGTTCTAACCAAAAAAGCCTGAAATTCACTTTCAGGACTCTCTTCTTATTTAATCTTTTCTTCTTCGTAATCACCCTTGCTACAAATAACCTGCTTGCCGCCACCACGGACTTTTTTCTCCATGAGGAAATTGCCACACTTTGGACAATCACGACCAACAGGCTTGTCCCAAGAGGTAAACTCACAGTCTGGATAGCGATTGCAACCATAGAAGAGGCGGTTACGTTTTGTTTTACGCTCAATGATTTGTCCCTGATGACAACTTGGACACTCAACACCAATCTCTTTAACGATTGCTTGCGTATGACGGCAATCTGGGAAATTGCTACAAGCGTAGAACTTACCAAAACGACCAAGTTTAATGACCATTGGACTGCCACACACTTCACAGTCAAATCCAGCTGATTCATCCTTGATTTGGATTTTCTCCATTTCTTCTTCAGCCTTGGCAACCTCTTTAGAGAAAGGTTTGTAAAAGGAATCAATGACACGTTGCCACTGCTCTTTTCCGACTTCGACATCATCCAGTTTGCCTTCCATTTCAGCTGTAAAGGTCACGTTTACGATATCTGGGAAATATTCAACGATGAGCTTGTTAACAATTTCTCCCAACTCTGTTGGTTCAAAACGTTTGGCTGCAAGGCGAACATAATAACGTTTCTGAATAGTTTCAATGGTCGGTGCATAGGTTGACGGACGTCCAACCCCATTTTCCTCCAAGGTCTTAATCAGTGTCGCTTCAGAATAACGAGCAGGCGGTTGAGTGAAATGTTGCTCTGGTTTGCTATTGACCTGCTTGACCACATATCCAACAGCCATATCCGGTAACATCTTATTCTTGTCAGAATCATTATAAATAGCAAGATAACCATCAAACTTAACCTGACTACCATTAGCAGCAAATTGAACCCCATTTTGAGACAATTTAACAGCCATGGTATCAAAGACAGCAGCTGTCATCTGGCTAGCCACAAAACGATTCCAGATAAGGGTATAAAGCTTGAGCTGATCCTTATCCAGATACTTAGCAATGCTTTCAGGTGTATTAAAGACACTAGACGGACGAATAGCCTCATGGGCATCCTGAGCACCTGATGCATTTTTTACCTTGCTACCATGCTTAGAATACTGGCTACCAAAACGGTCCGTAATGAAGCTTGCTGCCTCATTTTGCGCCACTGGACTAATACGAGTCGAATCGGTACGCATATAGGTAATTAAACCTTGCACACCAGAACCAATATTAATCCCTTCATAGAGCTGTTGGGCAACCATCATGGTCTTTCGAGTACGGAAATTGATTTTATTAGCAGCATCCATCTGCATAGATGAAGTGGTATAAGGTAAAGGAGCATTGCGCTTGCGCTCTTTCTTATCTACCTGATCCACTGAAAAGTCTTTACTAGTCAGACGAGACAAGACTTCCTTGACCTCATCATTGCTAGTCAATTTCAGCTTTTTGCCATCCACTCCATAGAAGGAAGCCTGAAATTGCTTGGTTCCCTTTTTAAAGACAGCATCAATTGTCCAGTATTCTTCTGGCTGGAAGGCATTGATTTCATTTTCACGGTCAATGATGAGTTTAAGGGCAATGGACTGTACTCGCCCTGCTGATAAGCCCTTCTTGACCTTCTTCCATAAAATAGGCGAAATCGAGTACCCCACCAAGCGGTCTAGAACACGACGAGCCTGTTGGGCATCGACCAAGTCCATATCAATCTTGCGTGGTTCTTTAAAAGCATTTTTGACCGCATCCTTGGTGATTTCATTGAAGACCACACGGTTAGCATCATTTTCATCCAAGTTGAGAATATGGGCCAAATGCCAAGAAATCGCTTCTCCTTCACGGTCCGGGTCACTCGCCAGAAAGACTTTATTAGCTTTTTTTGCTTCTTTTTTCAAGTCATTAATAAGAGGTCCTTTTCCTCGGATATTGATATATTGCGGTTCATAATTATTTTCAATATCGACGGACATACTGGATTTCTTCAAATCACGGATATGCCCAACACTAGCTAAAACCTTGTAGTTTCTGCCTAGATATTTTTCAATCGTCTTGGCCTTAGCAGGCGACTCCACGATTACTAGATTTTTTTTAACTGTTGATTTTTTCTTTTTTGTTGCCGTAGCCACAGTATCACACCTTTTCAAAGTAATAAACTTTATAAAGTGTAAACCATTTTGCCATAACTGTCAAGACTTAGCTCCTATATATAGAAGAAAAGTTGGTTTAGAAAGAGAAATTTTGTCTTAAAATTCAAATTCCGCAAGAACATCTTGCCCGCTGGTGACCAATTTTGCCCCTTCTTGAATCAAATGATGGCAACCGTCTGATAGTCCATCTAAAATGCTACCAGGAATAGCAAAAACATCGCGTCCTTCTTCCATGGCCCTCTCACAGGTAATGAGACTACCTGAGCGCATCTTAGCCTCTGCTACAATCACACCACGACAAAGTCCAGCAATGATGCGATTACGGGCAGGAAAATGAAATTTCAGAGGTTGTTCACCAGGTCCATATTCACTAAGAACCAGATGGTCATTGCTGATATAGTCTTGCAAGCGTTTATTGGCTTTAGGATAAAACACATCCAGTCCTGTTCCAATCACTGCAATAGTTTTACCGCCATTCTGGAGAGCTGCCATATGAGCTGCTGTGTCAATGCCCTTGGCTAATCCACTGACGATAACCAGTTCATTTTCCAATCCCTGAATAATTTTTTCAACCGACTTAGCTCCCTGTTTGCTGCAAGAACGACTTCCTACGACTGCTACCTTAGGAAATTTCAAGAGGTCGAGATTGCCCTTGTAAAATAAAAGCACAGGAGCATCGTATATTTCACTCAAATCCCAAGGGTAACAGTCATCTAAAATAGAAAAAGATGGAAATTTTTGAAACTCCTTCTCCAAATGCGCATCGTCTATCTGAAAATAACGTTCCATAAAAACAGCTGGATTTCGGCAACCTGATATATCTGCAATATCTCCTAACAACAGTTCTTGATCGAAATTTTCACCATATTCTAGGACCTTCAAAACCTGTTGATTGGTCAAACCTGATTTTTTTAACTTATAGATTTCATAGTTTGTGATTTTCATAAATATCTCCATTTCTTTTTCTACTCATCTATTTATTCGTAAAAAATCAAAAAAACATCCGACTATTTTAGCCAGATGTTGGAATCTTTAATTTTCATTTTTAAGAATTTCTTCTAATTTATGGTAGTCTTGGACACTATCGATTTCATAGATGCTATTGCCTTCTAATTCTTCAACATAGACATCTAACTCTTTGATATTATCCTTAACCATATTGTCCCAGTAGAGATCAACAAATTCACCACTTGCATAGGCCTTGTCAATAAAGCTAACAATTTTTTCTGCTGTTGGGGCATCCCAGAAGGATACACCACTAAGAATGCGACCTGCTTTGCTATCCACAATAATGTCTTGAACCTTGTAGTCATCTCCATAGACCAAGAACCATTCGTTGGTACAATCTTCACGATAAACACTAAAATAAGTAGAACGTGTCAAATCATTGCGGAACATATTTTTAAAGAGATAATTATCGGCATCAATAACATAGCTGTTGGCCAATTCTTCTTTTACAAGATAGAGAGAGTAAAAGTTATTGTAGTCAGCGTATTTATCATTGAAAACGAGGCGAACACCATATTTTTCTTTTAAGTAATCGAATTGTTCTTTAAGGTAACCAACGATGATGATGATGTCATGGATTCCCTTTTCTTTTAGAAACTCAATTTGGTATTCAATCAAAGGTTTTTGATTAACCTGAACCAAGGCTTTAGGGGTATTTTCAGTCATAGGACGCAAGCGAGTTCCCAAGCCCGCTGCTAAGATGATGGCTTTCACACAAATCTCCTTTATTCTTTAATAATAATATAAACTCCAGCAATAACGACAAGTGACGTAATAATTGTCAGCATATCTAGCGGTGCACCCAAGAAAACAACTGCAAACAAGACTGTCCATACTACATAGCTCACATTCAAGCCTGTAGCCTTGGCTGGTTGCAAGCGATTGATAGCGATATAATAAGCCAAATAGGAAATCATATCAAAGGCTGCAAAGACAATCATAAGACCCAACAATTGTCCATTGGCCACTTCTGCAAATGACTGATGAGAGAAGAGCACAATCACAAGATAGGACAAGAATGAAGTCACTTGGCGGATTAAGAGGGCTTCGATTTCACTCAATTCACTTTCCATGGCAAAAGAGCTAAGAACACTTTCGCTTCCCCATGCAATAGCACAGACCAACGCACAGAGAATCCCAATGTAGAAGGAATTGACCTGTTCAACCTTATAGGTCTGAGCAATAATTCCTGCAATAATCAAGACAATACCAAATACAGTATTTTTCGAAATCTTGTGCTTCAAAAAGAAGAAAGCCAATAAAACTGAAATCGCAGGATAAATAGCCGATACTGATGAAGCCAAGGAACTTCCGATATACTTAACCGCATAAAGATTGGCCTGCATACCGATAGGGCCTGCTAGCAAGGCTCCGATGATCACACTAACATTGCGAATATTTAAGAAAATTGAGAGGCGAACTTTTCCTTCTTTTACCAAGAGAAAAGCTAGTAGGATAAAGATACTCAAGAAATCGTGAGCAGCAGCCACTACAAAGGGCGACAAGTCAGTAAAAATTGAAAAGATATAAGCACTAATTGTCAGACCCAACCCCCAGAAAATACCTGAGAGTAGACCAAAAGAAACTCCATTTTTATTTTTCATCTGAACCTCCATAATAGGCCAAACCTTTAACAGCTCTTTGGTAACGATTCACACCATAGTCACCAAAATCTGCGCCTTGCTCTTCCTTATAGACAGTCCATAGACTCCAAATAGTATCTTGCAAAATTTTATAGATCGCAATCTTTTCACGAGAGACAGGTGTTTGCTCACTCTCATAGTGAGACAAGAAGTCTTCTTCCTCTTGACGAGTGAATTCAGACTCTAAAAAGAGAGCAGCCAAATCCCACATTGGATCGTTCATTGATGAATATTCCCAGTCAATCAAATAAAGTCGTCCTTGAGGTGATTCGATAAAGTTTTCAGGCACCAAATCAATATGACAAGATTTTCTGTCAACACCTAAGTCAGCCAGTCTTTTCTCTAAGGAGAAGACTTCTTCTCGAACAGCTTCATAGTTGGCATAAGGGATTTTCTCTTCAATCAAGGATTCGTATTTTTTGATTTCTTCAAAAGGAGCAAATTCTCCTCTTAATTCCTTACCAGATGCATGAATGGTTTGTAATATTGGAGCAATTTTGTCAAATTTGGTCTTGATTGACGTTGAATCAAGCGTAATCGCAGATTCGATATACTCATTTACTTTGATACCAGCTTCAATATCAAAAAGATAATTTTTTACATCTAAGTCTAAATTCTTTAGTAGTTCAAGATTGTACTTTTCATCTTGACGATTGATCAGCTTTTCTGTCCCTTTACCAAAGAATTTAACAATGTATTGCTTATTTGTTGTTTTGACCAAATAGTTTTGATTGGTCATTCCCCCCAGTTGTTCAACACTGAGGACTTCCTCTTCTTGACTAAGTAAGGAAGAAATTTTTTCTTTAATGATTTTCTCCACAATTAACCTCCAGCACCTATACTTCCCACTTAAACACGGTTTTAAAGGCTGTGTTTAAGTCGGTAGCAAAGACACGATGAATATCTTTAATTTCTCTTACAGGTTCTTCTAGATAAAGGATATTTTTAAGACGATTGGCAAATTTCTTGACTTCCATCATTTGGATTGCATTTTCAAAATCAATGCGACCAGAACGAGAGGACCCAACCAAGAGCAAGCCTTTTTCTAAGGCATCGCGTGTATTGAGATTGACTTTATACTCACTAACTCCCATCATAAGAATCGTTCCCTGAGGACGAATATAGCGAACCAAATCATTAATAGCTGGTCCAGTACCATCACCACCACAACACTCAAAAGCATGGTCAAAGGCCAAATCTTCAGGAATATTATCAGTAATATAGCATTCTTTGGCAAATGAGAAGAGTTCCAACTTTTCCCAATGACGACCAATAACCACAATCTCTGCTTCTGGCAAAGTATAGTTGATAATATTGGCAACCACAAATGCTAAACTTCCATCTCCGATAACGGCGATTCGGTCCCGCTTGCTATGAGCAAGGGTCAATAGACGATTCATAGCGTGCATGCCGACACTGACAAACTCTGTAATGGCTGCAACCGTATCTTCGATAGCATCATAAGCCACCACACGATCTTTAGGAAGAGAAACAAACTCTCTCATAAAGCCATCAAATCCACTAGACAAGAAATGAGTACCTGTCATGTAGTTCTCATAGAATTCTTCATCACTCTGCATAGGTGGCTGATTGGGAATCATGACAACTTTTTGACCAACTTCGTAGGTTCCTGTTGGATCAGAAATAACGGTTCCACATGACTCGTGAATCATTGCCATTGGAAGCTTTTTATTCAAAATCTTCGGATCACGTTTTCCTTGGTAGTAACGCTGATCCGCATGACAGACAGCCATGTAATTAGGACGGATGAGGACATGATTCTCTTGGTCAATAGCCTCTTCCTGGTATTTGACATTGATAAACTTAGGCTTAGTTAGTTGATAAATTTGATTAATCATTTTACTAGTCTTTCTCAATCATACTTTTTGCAATCTTCAAATCTGTTACGGTTGTAATCTTCAGATTTGAGTATTCACCCTTGGCCAAGGCCACATCTTTTCCCTTGATCACAAAAATTTTACATGCATCTGTCAAGATTTCCTTCTCTTCAGCAGAGAGAGAGCCGTAAAGTTCCATGAAATCCTTGCAACGAAATGTTTGAGGTGTTTGCCCTTGATAGAGGTGAGCACGATTTGGAATATCTGTAATAAATTGACCATTAGTGCTTTCAACGATGGTATCAACCGCTTCTACCACTGTGTCCACTGCGTCATGATTTTGGGCAAGTTGGATATTGTCCTGAATCATGCGAAGCGTAATAAATGGACGAACAGAATCGTGGGTAACAACGATATCCTCTGGAGTAAGCGGACGATAAGCATCAATGGCTTCAATGATTTTCTCAATACTTGTATTACGGTCAGCACCACCTTTTGTAATGATGATACGATCCTTATGAAGAGGCAGATATTTATCTACAAGATCCTCTGCATGAGAAACCCAGTCTCCATGAACACCAACTACAATTTTTTCAATGCTTGGTTCCAAGACAAATTTTTCAATTGTATGAACCAAGATAGGTCGATCACCTAGCTCTAAAAATTGTTTTGGCAAGTTACTGATTCCCATACGTGTGCCAGTTCCACCAGCAAGAATTCCTGCATAAATCATCTATTTTCTCCTTTGTCTTACTAAAAAAACTTACTCTCTCTATTATACCACAATCTAGTCCTATCATGAAAGAAATACCGACCCTCCCGTTCTAGAATAGGAGGATTAAGCAGTTCCATTATTCAAAGAAACTAGTCCATTTCTAGTAATGACTAGGAATTCTGTAGTCATTACCAATAAATGGCTGTGAAATTTTAGAGTTCTTCAGAATAATATAGTTTCCTTAAAGAAAACTTAAAATTAAACTTTGAAACTTCAAAGTGATTACTTGAATTATACTCAGTGAAAATCAAAAAGCAAACTAGGAAGCGAGCCGCAGGTTGCTCAAAGCACTGCTTTGAGGTTGCAGATAGAACTGACGAAGTCAGTAACATATATACGGTAAGGCGACACTGACGTGGTTTGAATTTGATTTTCGAAGAGTATTACTGCCCCTCATTTCTTATTAGCTGACTTTATGATATAATGAAAAACGAGGTAAATTGAATGAAAAGTATAAAATTAAATGCTCTATCCTACATGGGAATTCGTGTCTTGAATATTATTTTTCCCATCTTAACTGGTACCTACGTCGCGCGTGTCTTGGACCGAACTGACTATGGTTACTTCAACTCAGTTGACACTATTTTGTCATTTTTCTTGCCCTTTGCAACATATGGAGTCTATAACTACGGTTTACGGGCCATCAGTAATGTCAAGGATAACAAAAAAGATCTTAATAGAACCTTCTCCAGTCTTTTTTATTTGTGCATAGCTTGTACAATTTTGACCACTGCTGTCTATATCCTAGCCTATCCTCTCTTTTTTACTGATAATCCAATCATCAAAAAAGTCTACCTTGTTATGGGGATTCAACTCATTGCCCAGATTTTTTCAATCGAATGGGTCAATGAAGCTCTGGAAAATTACAGTTTTCTTTTTTACAAGACTGCTTTCATCCGTATCCTGATGCTGGTCTCTATTTTCCTGTTTGTCAAAAATGAACACGATATTGTTGTCTATACACTTGTGATGAGTTTATCGACACTGATTAACTATCTGATTAGTTATTTTTGGATTAAAAGAGACATTAAACTTGTTAAGATTCACATAAGTGATTTTAAACCGCTCTTTCTCCCTCTAACAGCCATGTTAGTCTTTGCCAATGCCAATATGCTCTTCACTTTTTTGGATCGACTCTTCCTCGTTAAAACAGGGATTGATGTCAACGTTAGTTACTATACCATGGCTCAGCGAATTGTGACCGTTATAGCTGGTGTTGTAACAGGAGCTATCGGAGTGAGTGTGCCTCGTCTCAGTTACTATTTGGGTAAAGGAGACAAAGAAGCCTATGTTTCTCTGGTTAACAGAGGAAGTCGAATCTTTAACTTCTTTATCATTCCACTCAGTTTCGGACTCATGGTTTTAGGACCAAATGCCATCCTACTTTACGGTAGTGAAAAATATATCGGAGGCGGTATCTTAACCTCTCTCTTCGCTTTTCGTACGATTATCCTGGCCTTAGATACTATTCTTGGTTCCCAAATTCTCTTTACAAATGGCTATGAAAAACGTATTACAGTTTACACAGTCTTTGCAGGATTACTCAATTTGGGCTTAAATAGTCTCCTCTTTTTCAACCACATCGTGGCTCCTGAATACTACTTACTGACAACTATGCTATCAGAGGCCTCTCTACTTGTTTTCTATATCATTTTCATCCATAGAAAACAACTCATCCACTTAGGACATATCTTCAGCTATACTATTCGATACTCGCTCTTTTCACTTTCCTTTGTAGGAATTTATTTCCTGATTAATTTCTTGTATCCTGTGGATATGGTCATTAATTTGCCATTTTTGATTAATACTGGTTTGATTGTCTTGCTATCAGCCATCTCTTATATTGGTCTACTTGCCTTCACCAAAGATAGCATTTTCTATGAATTTTTAAACCATGTCCTAGCCTTAAAAAATAAATTCAAAAGATCATAGGAGTTTAGAATGAAACAACTAACCATTGAAGATGCCAAACAAATTGAATTAGAAATTTTGGATTATATTGATACTCTCTGTAAAAAGCACAATATCAACTATATTATTAACTACGGTACTCTGATTGGGGCGGTTCGACATCAGGGCTTTATTCCTTGGGACGACGATATTGATCTGTCCATGCCTCGAGAAGACTACCAACGATTTATAAACATTTTTCAAAAGGAAAAAAGCAAATATAAGCTCCTATCCTTAGAAACTGATAAGAACTACTTTAACAACTTTATCAAAATAACCGACAGTACAACTAAAATTATTGATACTCGAAATACAAAAACCTATGAGTCTGGTGTTTTTATCGATATTTTCCCTATGGATCGCTTTGATGATCCTAAGGTCATTGATACTTGTTATAAACTGGAAAGCTTCAAACTACTGTCTTTCAGTAAACACAAAAATATTGTCTATAAAGATAGCCTTTTAAAAGATTGGATACGAACAGCCTTCTGGTTAATCCTTCGACCGGTTTCTCCTCGTTATTTCGCACATAAAATCGAGAAAGAAATTCAAAAATATAGTCGTAAGAATGGACAGTATATGGCTTTTATCCCGTCTAAATTTAAGGAAAAGGAAGTCTTCCCAAGCGGTACCTTCGATAAAACAATTGATGTACCCTTTGAAAATTTAAGCCTTCCTGCACCTGAAAAATTTGATACTATTTTGACGCAATTTTATGGAGATTATATGACCCTACCACCAGAAGAAAAACGCTTCTACAGTCATGAATTTCACGCTTATAAATTGGAGGATTAGGATGCAGTATTTAGAAAAAAAAGAAATTAAAGAAATTCAACTAGCCCTGCTAGACTATATTGATGAGACTTGTAAGAAACATGATATTCCTTATTTTCTCAGTTATGGAACCATGCTTGGAGCTATCCGCCACAAAGGTATGATTCCCTGGGACGATGATATTGATATTTCTCTCTATCGTGAAGATTATGAGCGTTTACTGAAGATTATTGAGGAAGAAGACCATCCACGTTATAAGGTTCTCTCCTACGACACTTCTTCTTGGTACTTCCATAATTTCGCATCGATTTTGGATACTTCTACTGTTATCGAAGACCATGTTAAGTACAAGCGTCATGACACCAGTCTCTTTATTGATGTCTTCCCAATTGATCGCTTTACAGACTTGAGCATTGTCGACAAGAGTTATAAGTATGTAGCCCTTCGTCAACTAGCTTATATCAAAAAATCACGCGCAGTTCACGGTGATAGCAAATTAAAAGATTTTCTAAGATTATGTAGCTGGTACGCCCTCCGAGTGGTCAATCCCCGTTACTTTTACAAGAAAATTGATCAGCTAGTCAAAAATGCTGCAACCAATACTCCTCAATATGAAGGAGGAATTGGGATTGGTAAGGAAGGTATGAAAGAAGTCTTCCCAGTTGATACCTTTAAAGAACTCATCTTAACTGAGTTTGAAGACCGTATGTTGCCCGTTCCTAAAAAATATGATCAATTTTTAACTCAGATGTATGGGGATTATATGACACCACCATCAAAAGAAATGCAGGAGTGGTATGGCCACAGTATTAAAGCTTATCGCAAAAGCTGATTAAGCAGTAGTTTACAAGAAAAAAATATAAAAGAAGAGAAGATCGTTACACCTTCTCTTTTTTCTATTTAAATTGCTTCTGTAACAAAACTACGGCTTTCCAATACTTTGAGCATGGCGTTAGCTGTATCTAGGGCTGTGAAGAGGGGCACCCCGTGTTCAATGGCTGAACGGCGAATTTGCTCACCATCTTCGTCAGCAGTTCGTTTTGTTCCAACTGTGTTAATGATAGCTTGGATTCTTCCTTTGCGAACAAAACTTGGAATATCCTTATCATCATCACCAATCTTACCAACAGGTTGGGCTTGCAATCCATGACTGGCAAAGAAGGCTGCTGTCCCTTCTGTCGCGAGGATTCCATAGCCAATATTTTGGAAACGACGAGCCAAGTCCAAAGCTTCTTCTTTGGCATCATCAGCGATAGTAAATACAACGTTACCAAAAGTTGGCAAGTGTAAGTAAGAAGCTTCAAAGGCCTTATAGAGAGCTTTTTCCAAAGTAGTATCAGAACCCATAACTTCACCTGTTGACTTCATTTCAGGACCAAGTAAGCTGTCTACCTTAGCTAGTTTGGTAAAGGAGAAGACAGGTGCCTTGATATGAACGCGGGTGCTTTCAGGGTAAAGTCCATCTTGGTAGCCAAGTTCTTCAAGTTTTTGACCAAGAATGAGCTTGGTTGCTACTTGAGCCATAGGGATATTGGTCACTTTAGAAAGAAATGGAACCGTACGGCTGGCACGTGGATTGACCTCAATAACGTAGACTTTTTCATCCTTGATAACAAACTGGATGTTCATCATTCCAAGGCAGTTAAGACCGATTGCTAGACGTTTAGTATAGTCTGCGATGGTTTCCTGAACCTTTTGCGACAAGGTTTGTGGTGGGTAAACGGCCATTGAGTCACCTGAGTGGACACCGGCACGTTCGATATGTTCCATGATACCAGGGATAAGGACATTTTCTCCGTCAGAAATAGCATCAACTTCGCACTCTTGCCCAACGATATAAGAGTCGACAAGAACTGGGTGGTCTGGACTAGCCTTAACCGCTGTACGCATGTAAGAACGAAGGTCTTCTTCGTTTTCAACGATTTCCATGGCACGTCCACCCAAGACATAAGATGGGCGAACGAGAACTGGGAAGCCAATCTTGCGAGCTGCAAGCACTGCTTCTTCTTCATTGGTAGCCGTTTGTCCTGGTGGCTGTGGAATATCCAAATCTTTAAGAGCTTGCTCGAAGAGGTCGCGGTCTTCAGCACGGTCTAGGTCAGCAACCTGTGTACCAAGGATGGTCACACCTGCTTTTGCCAATGGCTCCGCAAGGTTGATAGCTGTTTGACCACCAAACTGAACGATAACCCCTTTTGGTTGTTCCAAGTCGATGACATTCATAACATCTTCGAATGTCAATGGTTCAAAATAGAGCTTGTCAGATACCGAGAAGTCTGTAGATACGGTCTCTGGGTTTGAGTTCATAATGATAGCTTCATAGCCAGCAGCCTGGATAGCCTTAACAGAGTGAACGGTTGCGTAGTCAAACTCAACCCCTTGACCGATACGGATTGGACCAGAACCTAGAACTAGAACGGATTCCTTATCAGACTTGATAGACTCGTTTTCCCAACCATAGGTTGAATAGAAGTATGGTGTTTCAGAGTCAAATTCTGCCGCACAAGTATCGACCATCTTGTAGACTGGGACAATCTTGTTTTCCAAACGAAGTTGGCGAACTTGATCAGCTGTAGTATTCCAGAGTTCAGCAATCTTACGGTCTGAAAATCCATTCAATTTTGCAGTTTTCAAAACTTCAAGATCTTGTGGATGAGCGCCCAATTCTTGCTCAATTTCAAAGATGTGCAAGAGTTTATCAAGATAGAATATATCAATCTTAGTCAATTCAGCAATTTCTTCTGGTGTGTAGCCACGACGAATGGCTTCTGATACGTAGAAGAGACGGTCATCTTGGGCCTTGACAACCTTTTCAATCAAGGCATCATCAGAAACTGATGCAAGTTCAGGTATTTCATTGTGATGAACCCCAATTTCAAGGGAACGACAAGCCTTAAGGAGAGATTCCTCGATGTTACGACCGATTGCCATGACTTCTCCAGTCGCCTTCATCTGAGTACCAAGACGGCGCTCACCCTTTTCAAACTTGTCAAATGGGAAACGTGGAATCTTAGCAACAACGTAGTCAAGGGCAGGCTCAAACATGGCATAGGTTGAACCTGTAACTGGGTTGATAACTTCATCCAAGGTCAAACCTACTGCAATCTTAGCAGCCAACTTAGCAATCGGATATCCTGTCGCCTTAGAAGCAAGGGCTGACGAACGCGATACACGAGGGTTTACTTCGATGACATAGTACTTGAAGCTGTGTGGATCAAGGGCCAGCTGAACGTTACATCCCCCTTCAATCTTAAGGGCACGAATGATGCTCAAGCTTGCGTCACGAAGCATTTGGTTTTCATAATCTGACATAGTTTGGGCAGGGGCAAATACAATGGAATCCCCTGTATGAATCCCAACTGGGTCAAAGTTTTCCATGTTACAAACAACCAAAGCATTGTCAGCTGAGTCACGCATCACTTCGTATTCGATTTCCTTGAAACCTGCGATTGAACGTTCAATCAAACATTGGGTAACAGGTGACAATTTCAAACCATTTTCAGCGATTTCACGCAATTCTTCCTCGTTGGCACACATACCACCACCAGTACCACCAAGTGTAAAGGCTGGACGGACGATGACTGGGTAGCCAATTGTTGCTGCAAAGGCAACAGCTTCTTCGACTGTGTTGACAATTTCAGATTCTGGAATGGGTTGATTGAGTTCTTCCATCAATTGTTTAAAGAGGTCACGGTCCTCCGCTTGGTCGATGGCAGATAGTTTAGTACCCAGAAGCTCAACACCAAGCTCATCAAGGATACCATTTTTAGACAATTCCATGGCCATATTAAGACCAGTTTGTCCACCAAGGGTTGGAAGCAAGGCATCTGGACGTTCCTTACGAAGAATACGTGTCACGAACTCAAGTGTAATCGGTTCAATGTAAACCTTGTCAGCAATTTCTTTATCCGTCATGATGGTTGCAGGATTTGAGTTAACCAAAACAACCTCATACCCTTCCTCTTTCAACGACAAGCAAGCCTGGGTCCCAGCATAGTCAAACTCAGCAGCCTGACCAATAATAATCGGACCAGAACCAATCACCATAATTTTTTGAATATCAGTACGTTTAGGCATAGTTTATGATACAAAGCCCGTAAAGAACACAGTGAAAATAGGAAACTCGGTGCAGACGCCTTCAGCGTCAAGACAATGTTTATCTTTTTCACACAGTTCTTAGGGCGTGTTCACTTCCGCGAACAATGTATCTTCTCCTTTCTATTCGTCGCCTCACAGGGCGACATTAAATAAGATACAAAGGACGAATAGAAAACGATTGAATTTTAGGAAACCAAGGAAGGTTTGACAATCCAAATTGGTTTCTCTAAATTCCGAGCTTTCCGTCCGTGTTCAGTTACATAAATTCTCCGACAAGCATTTACTCGTTCTTAGTTTGATTGTTTAAAAGCTTCCATCATCTCGATAAACTCGTCAAATAGGTAGCTTGCATCGTGTGGACCAGGGGCTGCATCTGGGTGGAATTGTACAGAAAAACCTGGTTGATATCTGTGGCGCACACCTTCCACTGACTTGTCATTGATTTCTTCGTGGGTAATAATCAAGTGTTCTGGCAAGTCCTCACGGCTAACTGCATAACCATGGTTCTGGCTAGTAAAGTCTACTCGTCCTGTTGCGATTTCACGTACAGCGTGGTTAAATCCACGGTGACCAAATTTCATCTTGTAGGTCTTAGCACCGTTTGCCATTGCAAAGAGTTGGTGCCCCATACAAATACCAAAGATTGGAATTTTTCCTTGCACACCGCGAATCATATCCAGTGCCTGTGGAACATCTTCTGGGTTACCTGGACCATTTGACAACATAACTCCGTCAGGGTTGAGATGGAGAATTTCTTCAGCCGTTGTCGAATAAGGAACAACCGTCACGTTACAGTTGCGTTTAGAAAGTTCACGTAGGATTGAGTGCTTGAGACCAAAATCCACTAGCACTACACTCAAACCAACTCCTGGAGCTGGATATGAAGTTTTAGTAGAAACCTGCTTGATATTGTCTGTCGGCAAAACTGTTGCTTGGAGCTGATCCGTCACATGGTCCATACTGTCCCCAACATGGGTCAAGGTTGCACGCATAGTACCATGCTTACGGATAATCTTGGTAAGAGCACGCGTATCAATTCCTGAAATACCTGGAATTTTCTTGGCTTTCAAAAATTCATCCAGCGTCATTTGATTTCGCCAGTTGCTAGCTCGACGCGCTTCTTCAAAAACAACAACTCCCTTACAAGTTGGAATAATGGATTCGTAATCATCACGGTTAATTCCATAATTTCCTACCAAAGGATAAGTAAAGGTCAAGATTTGTCCATTGTAGGACTGGTCTGTGATGGATTCTTGATAGCCGGTCATCCCTGTATTAAAGACGATTTCGCCTGTTACATCAATATCTGCTCCGAAGGCCTTGCCTTCAAAAACTGTGCCATCTTCTAATACTAGAAGTCTTTTTGTCATATTTTCACCTCTCGTGGACGCTCACTGGCGTCTTTTAACGTCTTGTGTTTTAGTTGGCGTTTCTACTCGCCAGTACGGATTCTAAGATTGCCATTCGAACAAAGACACCATTGGTCATTTGTTGGACAATCCGTGATTTTGGTGCTTCAACCAAGTGGTCTGCGATTTCTACATCACGATTGACTGGAGCTGGGTGCATAAGGATTGCTGTTTCTTTCAAACGGTCATAACGTTCTTGAGTCAAACCATGTTGGGCATGGTAGTTTTCTTTTGAAAAGACTGCACCACCATCATGGCGTTCATGTTGCACACGGAGAAACATCATGACATCCACCTGATCAATAATTTCATCAATAGTTACAAACTGTCCATAGTCTGCAAACTCTTGACTTCTCCATTCCTCAGGTCCAGCGAAAAAGAGTTCAGCTCCCAAGCGTTTCAAAATCTGCATATTAGATTTGGCAACACGTGAATGGTCCAAGTCACCTGCAATCGCAACCTTGAGACCCTCAAATTGGCCAAATTCCTCATAAATGGTCATCAAATCAAGCAAGCTCTGGCTAGGGTGTTGTCCCGAACCATCTCCACCATTGATGATGGAAGTCGTAATCGTGGGACTAGCAATTAACTCTCTGTAGTAGTCAACCTCTGGGTGGCGAATCACACAGACATCCACTCCTAAAGCAGACAGAGTCAAAATGGTATCATAAAGTGTCTCACCCTTATTAACCGAGCTGGTCTTCACATCAAAGTCAAGTCGCTCCAATCCCAGTTTAATCTCTGCTACTTCAAAAGACTTATGTGTTCGTGTAGAATCCTCAAAGAAGAGATTGGAAACAATCGGATGGTCCTCATAGGGAAGCTGAGCTCCGTTTTTAAACTCAATTCCTCGCTTGATCAATTTCATCACTTGATCGACAGTGAGGTCTTCCATGGACACCACATGGTTCAATGCTTGTTGATTTTCTGACATGGCTACTCCCTTAGCTTTCTAAGCTTCTTCAGTAATCAGAACTCTGTCTTGACCATCAAGTTCTGCCATCTCTACGATGATTTCTTCAGAACGACTGGTAGGGATATTTTTCCCAACGTAATCTGGACGGATTGGCAATTCTCTATGTCCACGATCGACTAGAACTGCTAAACTCACACGCGCAGGACGACCATGACCTACAATATTATCAATAGCAGCACGGATAGTACGGCCTGTATAGAGCACATCGTCCACCAAGATAACTTCACGGTCTGTCACATCAACAGAAACCAAAGAAGTATCTTCTCCACTTTTAACATCATCACGGAAAGGTTTGGTATCCAATTCCACAACAGGAACTGAAAGATTTTCTAGTTGCTCCAAACGTTCTTGGATTCGGTGGGCGATAAAGACACCACGAGTTTTAATACCAG
This sequence comes from Streptococcus mitis, assembly GCF_946190335.1. Classification (GTDB taxonomy): domain Bacteria; phylum Bacillota; class Bacilli; order Lactobacillales; family Streptococcaceae; genus Streptococcus; species Streptococcus mitis_CH. The sequence continues at coordinate 166,521 of NZ_CAMHZN010000002.1, read as the reverse complement.
CCAAGACGATTTTATTCAAATCTTTGTTGCGTTCGATAATCTCATATGTAATACGCGTAATCGCTCGTTTGACGGTCAATTCGTCTACAACTTCTTTTGCCTTCATGACAAACCTCCAAAAAGAAAAGTCTCCTTAAACAAGGAGACTTGAAATGTATAGCTAAGTAAGCCCTACTGGAAACAGTATAGACTTCACCCTTCTACTTTATCGCGCTCCTTGCCTGCCTCACGGGACAGGTTTAAAGGAATATTTAGTTATCAAATACTATAGCACAAAGCATGCTTAAAATCAAGCAAAAACTTTTGGTACACCATCTTATAAATTGCTAAAATCATATAATTGTGGGTACTGGTCACACTCTGGATTTTTAGGATGGCAGATAGCCCGTCCGAAATAAATCATGGCCTGATGGGCTGCTAACCACTGTTCCGGTGGCAAAATATCCATAACCCTCTTTTCCACCTCAAGCGGTGTCGCTGATTTTTTGACAATATCATGGTGTTTGCAAATACGCTCCACATGAGTATCTACTGCAAAAGCTGGAATCCCAAAGCCCACACTCATGACAACATTGGCTGTCTTGCGACCAACACCTGCTAGACTCTCTAATTCCTCACGTGTTTGAGGGACTTGACCATCAAAATCTTCTAGTAACTGTTGGGCACATTTTTTAAGGAATTTAGCCTTATTTCGATACAGTCCTAGGCGAGAAATGTGTGAAGCAATCTCACCCTCTGTCGCAACAGACATGGCTTGTGGCGTTGGAAAGGCAGCAAAGAGACCTGGTGTGGCCTTATTTACCGCTGCATCCGTTGTCTGAGCTGACAACATGACCGCAACTAGTAGTTCAAAATGATTGGTAAAATCAAGACTGGGCTTGGCATCTGGAAACAGAGCAATGATTTCTTCTAGCACTTTTCGTGCTCGTTTTTTTGACAAAACCATTATTCATCTCCATCAAATAGTCCTTGTAAGCCAGCAAAAGGACTGTTTTCTTCTTTTTTGACTGCTTGTTGGGCCTGGTATTCTTCCTCTGTCATGATTTGCCAGTCATTTCCTGAGACAAATCCTTGACCAGCCTCTTCTTCAGCCGTCAAGACCTTGATAGGAATGTTTAGTAGGATATTGTCTGACACGCTCTCAGCAAGGTCAAGTTCTCCATTTTCGATAGGCAAGACCAAATCATCATCTAAAACTTCTTGATCTAGCTGATTGGTTGCTCCTTCCATGAAAACTTCCGTTACTGGATAAGATTCAACTAACTCAACTGGCTCCATACTGCGACTTGAAGCAAGAACAATGGTGTAAGATAGTTGATAATCTAAGAAATACATACGGTCTTCGTACTGTACTTTCCCAACTGCAAGGATATCTTTTACATCTAAAATTTCTTGATTACGTGCACGCAGGTCTGAGGCTAGGTCTAACGTTTGTTCAAAATGCAAGCCTTCAGACTGCTTACGAATTTCTTGAATATTTAATTTCATACTTCCTCCATAAAGATTTACTCTCTTGATTATACCATGAAAAGCTTACAAATCAGCACACCAAACTTTAAAATTAAAATTCGATTTTTTAACATATTTACTATGACATTTTTGTTTTTTAGTGCTATACTATAGGCAATAATACATCAGAGCAAGGAGGATGCTCACATGTAAGACAAAGAACTCATTACTAATGCAACCCAACTCCTATCCGAGTTAAATAAAAGTTTCCAAAGCTGCAAACAGGGTAGGGCAGATGATATTCGACTGCAAGAGCTGCTAAACACTACTATAAAAGAGCTCAAAAAAGTGGAAAAGTTGGACAACAGTATCTTAATTGACCTTGAGAAATTTTACCAACGTACCAGTCTTCTGATAGGTCTCGGTAGCCTAAAACTGAACGACCAAGCACGCATTGCTTGGCGAAACTACGACAAATTCCATTACAAGCATGTCAAACACGTACTAACTCTTTATGGACCTGTTTTCGGATTTTAGAGATTAGAATTGTCAGTTTTCTGTTGACAAAATATCCTGAAAGGTATAAGATAGAGGTACTAATACTCGGAGGTAAGGGAGACATGAACAACTAAGTCTATCAAATAAAGAAACTTTATTTAGTAGATCTTGTTTTTGTCTCTTTTTGTGTGCTCTTTTATGCTCTTCTTCTGGCATTTTATACTCAATGAAAATCAAAGAGCAAACTAGGAAGCTAGCCGTAAGCTGCTCAAAACACTATTTTGAGGTTGTAGATAAGACTGACGAAGTCAGTCACATATATACGGTAAGGCGACGCTGACGTGGTTTGAATTTGATTTTCGAAGAGTATTAATAGAGTTTTTTTGACATAGACATTGGCTCTACTAGGTAAAGTAGAGCTTTTTGTTATGCACTATGGACATTCTAGAAAGGACAATTATATGATAAAAATCAATCACCTGACCATCACACAAAACAAAGATCTACGAGATCTTGTATCTGATCTAAGCATGACCATACAAAACGGAGATAAGGTAGCTATTATTGGCGAAGAAGGAAATGGCAAATCAACCTTACTTAAAACTTTAATGGGGGAAGACTTACCTAATTTCACTATCAAGGGAGACATCCAGTCTGACCATCAATCACTAGCCTACATTCCTCAAAAACTCCCTGAGGAGCTGAAAAAGAAAACTCTACACGACTACTTCTTTTTAGATTCTATTGATTTAGACTACAGTGTCCTCTATCGTTTGGCTGAGGAATTGCATTTTGATAGCGATCGTTTCGCTAGTGACCAAGAGATTAGCAGTCTATCAGGGGGCGAAGCTTTGAAAATTCAACTCATCCATGAGTTAGCCAAACCCTTTGAGATTCTATTTTTAGATGAACCTTCAAATGACCTGGACCTTGAGACGGTTGATTGGCTAAAAAGACAGATACAGAAGATTAGGCAAACCGTTATTTTCATTTCCCATGATGAAGACTTTCTTTCTGAAACGGCTGATACTATTGTCCACTTGCGACTGGTCAAGCACCGTAAAGAAGCGGAGACACTAGTAGAGCATTTAGACTATGATAGCTATAGCGACCAGAGAAAGACTAATTTTGCCAAACAAAGCCAGCAAGCAGCTAACGACCAAAGAGCCTACGACAAAACCATGGAAAAACATCGGCGAGTCAAGCAAAATGTAGAAACTGCGCTTCGAGCTACTAAAGACAGTACTGCCGGTCGCCTATTGGCTAAAAAGATGAAAAATATCCTCTCTCAAGAAAAACGCTTTGAAAAGACAGCTCAGTCCATGACCCAAAAACCACTTGAAGAGGAAGAAATCAGACTTTTCTTCTCAGATATACAGCCATTACCTGCTTCTAAAGTCTTAATCCAACTGGAAAAAGAAAATTTGTCCATTGGCGAGCGAATTTTGGTGCAAGAACTACAATTAACTGTCCGTGGCCAAGAAAAAATTGGTATCATCGGCCCAAATGGTATTGGAAAATCAACTCTTTTAGCCAAGTTACAGCAACTTCTGAATGATAAAAGAGAGATTTCGCTTGGTTATATGCCACAAGATTACCATAAAAAACTGCAATTAGAGCTATCACCGTTAGCCTATCTCAGCAAAACCGGGGAAAAAGAGGAACTGCAGAAAATCCAATCTCACTTAGCCAGTCTCAATTTCAGTTATCCAGAAATGCAGCATCAAATTCGCTCCTTATCTGGCGGACAACAAGGCAAACTCCTGCTTTTGGATTTAGTCCTGCGCAAACCAAACTTTCTCCTTCTGGACGAACCCACACGAAACTTTTCTCCAACTTCTCAACCTGAAATCAGAAAACTCTTTGCCACCTATCCGGGCGGTCTCATCACTGTTTCGCATGACCGTCGTTTCTTAAAAGAAGTTTGCTCGATCATCTATCGCATGACAGAACACGGTTTGGAGGTAGTTAATTTAGAAGATTTATAAATTTGCAACATAGCAGATAGGTGGTGCAAAAACACAATTTTAGGAGAAGAGAAAGTAAATCTTCCCATAATAAAACGCATAATATCAAGTTTTTTGCACACCTGATATTATGCGTTTTTCAGATTTTAAAGACTTTTTCCCAGCCTTCATTTTACATATGTTTCAAACGTTCAATCCGTTCTGAGATAGGTGGGTGGGTATAAAAGAGTTTTTGGAACCCTCCACCTTTCTTAGGATCATTGATATAAAGTGCACTGCTGGCATCATCGACAGGACGACTCATCGGTTTACTATTATCTAACTTACGTAGAGCATTAATCATCCCTTGCGGATTACGCGTCAACTCAACACTGGAAGCATCAGCTAGGAATTCCCTCTGACGAGAAATAGCTAGTTGCACCAAGGTTGCAGCGAGAGGTGCCAGCACAATAGCTAGTAGGGAAACCACTAGCATAATGATTTCAAGACCATTTCCATCTCTATCATCGTCACTCCGTCTGCGACCTGCGCCACCCCACCACATCATCCGTCCTGCCATACTAGACAGAAGGGTAATGGCACTGGCGAGGGCGACAGCAATGGTCGAAATGCGGATATCGTAATTTCGGATATGACTGACTTCATGTCCCATAACAGCTTCTAGTTCTTCACGATTCATGATAGCTAGGAGACCTGACGTCGCAGCAACCGCCGCATTTTGAGGGTTAGAACCTGTCGCAAAGGCATTTAAGGCTGGATCATCAATGATGAAAACACGAGGCATAGGAATCTGAGCCACCATAGCCATATCTTCCACTACATGGTAGAGGTCTGGTGCCGTTTGCTCATCAACCTCACGCGCCCCATTCATGGACATGACAATCTCTGTCGATTGAAAAATCATGGACAAGGCATAGATAAAGCCGATAATCAGTGCGATAACCAAACCACCAAGCCCAGATCGCATAAAGAGGTAACCAACCGCATAGCCAACAAAAGCTAAGAGTAGGAAAAATACCAGCAATAAAATCCAGGTTTTTCGTTTATTGCTTGCAATTTGATCAAACAGCATCTTAGTCACCTAAACCGCTAAAATCAACCTTAGGAACTACCTTTTCCTCTTCTGGTGTTTGAAGGAAATCTGCTGATTTAAATCCAAACATTCCAGCGATAATATTGCTTGGGAAAGTTTCTAATTTTACATTGTAGTTGCTGACAACACTGTTGTAGAGTTGACGAGAGTAAGAAATTTTATTTTCTGTATTTGTCAACTCCTCTTGCAATTTAACAAAGTTGGCACTAGCTTTCAAATCTGGATAGCTTTCTGCAACTGCAAAAATACCTGAAACCTGACGAGTGAGGGCATCACTAGCTTTCATAGCTTCTGCTGGTGAAGTCGCTGCTGCCACTTGGTTACGCAGTTCTGCCACCTTTTCAAGGGTAGAACCTTCATATTTGGCATAACCTTTTACAGTTTCAATCAAGTTTGGCAAGAGATCATTTCGACGTTTCAACTGAACATCAATCTGACTCCAAGCCTCCTTGGTTTGCATACGATTCTTAACCAAACCGTTATAGCTAAGAATCACAAAAATAACAACAAGAGCGATAACTCCAAGAATAATCCAAGTCATTATATAAGTCCTTTCTGCTTTTAGATTAGTACCAGTATATCAAATTTTTAATGATTGTGGTAAAATAAGATGATACTAAAGAAGGAAAAAACTATGAAACCAGAAACATTTTACAACTTGCTTGCCGAGCAAAATCTTTCACTTTCTGACCAGCAAAAAAAACAATTTGAATGTTATTTTGAACTCTTGGTCGAGTGGAATGAGAAGATTAATTTGACGGCTATTACAGATAAGGAAGAAGTTTATCTCAAACATTTTTATGATTCAATTGCACCCATTCTTCAAGGTTTGATTCCCAATGAAACTATCAAACTTCTTGATATTGGAGCCGGGGCAGGATTTCCTAGTCTACCGATGAAAATCCTCTATCCTCAGTTAGATGTAACTATCATTGATTCGCTCAACAAGCGCATCAACTTCCTCCAACTATTGGCTCAAGAGCTAGATTTGAGCGGTGTTCACTTCTACCATGGACGTGCAGAAGACTTGGCCCAAGACAAGAACTTCCGTGCTCAATATGATTTTGTAACAGCTCGTGCGGTTGCCCGCATGCAGGTTTTATCTGAATTGACAATTCCTTACCTTAAAGTTGGCGGAAAACTATTGGCGCTCAAGGCCAGCAATGCGCCTGAGGAATTATTAGAAGCTAAGAATGCCCTCAACCTCCTTTTTAGTAAGGTCGAAGACAATCTCAGCTACGCTCTACCTAATGGAGATCCGCGCTACATCACAGTGGTAGAAAAGAAAAAAGAAACGCCAAATAAATATCCACGTAAGGCTGGCATGCCCAATAAACGCCCACTTTAATTTTTTTAGTAAAAAAATATTTACAAAGTTAGCCTCGCTCTTTTATTTTTAGGCTCGGGAAAAAATGATTTACAAAATCATTTTTTTCTGCTATACTATCCTAAGCAAAGGTTTTTAATGTCATCCCGTGAGGTGACGAAGACGCAGAAATATTTAAAACTCTTTAAAATCTAGATTTTAGAGAAGTCTTACTCTGAGGGCCTATTGCTGTAAAATAATGGGCTCTTTTTTGATGTCCAAAAGTGAGGTTTATATGAAACAAGAATCAACTGTTGATTTGTTACTAGACGTTGACCAACGTCCTTCGGCTGGAAAAGGAATTCTCCTTAGCTTCCAACACGTTTTCGCCATGTTTGGTGCGACCATCTTGGTACCATTGATTTTGGGAATGCCTGTATCTGTTGCCCTTTTTGCTTCAGGTGTTGGAACACTCATCTACATGATTTCAACTGGATTTAAAGTTCCAGTTTATCTAGGTTCTTCATTTGCCTTTATCACAGCTATGTCACTGGCTATGAAAGAAATGGGTGGTGATGTATCTGCTGCCCAAACAGGGGTTATCTTGACTGGTTTAGTCTATGTCCTTGTCGCTGCTGGTGTTCGTTTTGCAGGTACAAAATGGATTGATAAACTCTTGCCACCAATCATCATCGGACCTATGATCATCGTTATCGGTCTTGGACTTGCAGGTTCAGCTGTTACCAATGCTGGTCTTGTAGCTGATGGAAACTGGAAAAATGCTCTTGTAGCAGTTGTTACTTTCTTAATCGCTGCCTTTATCAACACAAAAGGAAAAGGATTCCTACGAATCATTCCATTCCTCTTTGCCATTATCGGTGGTTACCTCTTTGCACTAACACTTGGCTTGGTTGACTTTACACCAGTTCTTAAAGCCAACTGGTTCGAGATTCCTGGTTTCTACTTGCCATTTAATACAGGCGGTGCCTTTAAAGAATACAATCTTTACTTCGGTCCAGAAACCATCGCTATCTTGCCAATCGCTATCGTAACAATTTCTGAACATATCGGAGACCATACTGTTTTGGGTCAAATCTGTGGCCGTCAATTCTTGAAAGAACCAGGTCTTCACCGTACTCTTCTTGGTGACGGTATCGCAACTTCAGTTTCTGCCTTCCTTGGTGGACCAGCCAATACAACTTATGGAGAAAATACAGGGGTTATCGGTATGACTCGTATCGCTTCTGTCTCAGTTATCCGTAACGCTGCCTTCATCGCGATTGCCCTTAGCTTCCTTGGTAAATTCACTGCCTTGATTTCAACCATTCCAAATGCTGTACTTGGTGGTATGTCAATCCTTCTCTACGGAGTTATCGCAAGTAATGGTTTGAAAGTCTTGATCAAAGAACGTGTAGACTTCAGTCAAATGCGTAACCTAATCATCGCAAGTGCTATGTTGGTACTTGGACTTGGAGGAGCTATCCTTAAACTTGGTCCAGTTACCCTTTCAGGTACTGCCCTATCAGCCATGACAGGAATCATCTTGAACTTGATCTTACCATACGAAAATAAAGATTAAGAGTCTAAACACATCAAAAAACGAGCATTTCCAATTACGGAAGTGCTCATTTTTCTTCTTTCTAAAAAAGGAAAGCCCTGTGGCCTTCCCTTGTCTTACTTGCGTTTTTTCTTCGCTTTCTTCATTTTGTTAGCCATGCGTTTCATGGACTGTTTCATAGCAAATTCACCGATTTTACCTTTGAGTCCGCCACCAAACAGCTGGCTCATATCTGGCATTCCTGCTCCTCCGAGAGCTGACAGGTCAGGCATACCGCCTTGTCCCATCATTCCTTCAAGGGCAGACATATCCATTCCTCCCATATTTGGCATATTTTTAGGAAGGTTGTTTGGATTGATTCCCATTTGCTTCATCATTTTGTTCATATCTCCAGACATGACACCTTGCATGAGCTGTTTAGCCTGGTTAAAGTCCTTGATAAATTTATTGACTTCGACAAAGGTATTTCCAGAACCAGCTGCGATACGACGGCGACGGCTTGGATTTAACAAATCTGGGTTTTCACGTTCTTCAGGTGTCATGGAGGACACAATGGCACGTTTTCGCGCAATCTGACGCTCATCCACCTTCATGTTTTGAAGGGCTGGATTGTTAGCCATACCTGGAATCATCTTGAGCAAGTCTTCCATTGGTCCCATGTTTTGCACCTGATCCAACTGATCAATGAAATCATTGAAATCAAAGGTGTTTTCACGCATCTTCTCAGCCATTTCAAGGGCTTTTTGCTCATCGTATTCCTGAGAAGCTTTCTCAATCAGAGTGAGCATATCCCCCATGCCAAGGATACGGCTAGACATGCGGTCTGGGTGGAAGGTCTCAATGTCCGTAATCTTTTCACCTGTACCAGTGAACTTGATTGGTTTTCCGGTAATGTGACGAACAGATAGAGCCGCACCACCACGAGTATCTCCATCAATCTTGGTAAGGATAACCCCAGTCACTTCCAACTGAGCATTAAACTCACGCGCAACATTGGCCGCTTCTTGACCAATCATAGCATCAACCACGAGGAGAATTTCGTTTGGTTGAGCCAATGCTTTTACGTCACGAAGTTCATTCATCAAAAGCTCATCAATCTGCAAACGACCTGCCGTATCAATCAAGACATAATCGTTGTGATTGGCTTGGGCTTGTTCCAAACCTTGACGAACAATCTCAACAGCTGGTAGTTCTGTTCCAAGTGCAAAAACAGGCACATCGATTTGTTGACCCAGAGTTTTCAACTGGTCAATAGCCGCAGGACGGTAAATATCCGCCGCAATCATCAAAGGACGGGCATTTTCTTCTTTCTTGAGTTTGTTGGCCAATTTACCTGCAAAAGTTGTTTTACCAGCCCCCTGCAAACCGACCATCATGATAATTGTCGGAATTTTAGGAGACTTGATAATCTCTGCCGTATCAGAACCTAAAACAGCTGTCAATTCCTCATCAACGATTTTGATAATCTGTTGCGCAGGATTAAGTGTATCAATAACTTCATGTCCGACTGCACGTTCACGAACTTTCTTGATAAAGTCCTTTACAACAGGTAAGGCAACGTCAGCCTCAAGCAAGGCCAAGCGAATCTCTTTGGTTACCTCTTGGACATCAGCCTCAGAGATTTTTCCTTTTTTACGTAAATTTTTAAAGACGTTCTGCAAACGTTCTGTTAAACTTTCAAATGCCATTTTTCTTCCTCTTATTCTCTATTATCAATGCTTGTTAAAATTTCTATCTGCTCCTGCAGAAAGTCATCATTGGGATAGCGCTCCAAAATCTGATCAAAAATCTGACTACGGACAATGTAGTCCGAGTACATGTGCAGTTTCATCTCATAATCTTCCAGAATCTTTTCTGTCCGCTTGATATTGTCATAGACAGCCTGACGACTGACACCAAACTCTTCGGCAATTTCAGCAAGGCTGTAATCATCAGCGTAGTAGAGCTCGATATAATTCATTTGCTTATCTGTCAAAAGCGCCGCATAAAATTCAAAGAGCGCATTCATACGATTGGTTTTTTCGATTTCCATAACTTTTATTATACCAAAAATTAGCCTAATCTACCACATTAGGAAGCCAATCCTTGAAGATAGAAAGTAGATTTGAGAAGGACGAAATCCTAGCCCCAAGTAATTTCCAATTGATAGCTAGCAAAGGGATGTCCCTCTTGATTTTGTAGTTGATAATCTAGTTCAATCTTTTGCCCATCAACTTGATAATGGCTCGTTTGGATGATAAACTCCTGCATGCCCATAGGTGTAGGAATATAGGCTAAACTATCGCTATCCTTTAGAAAGCGCATAATGGTCTTGGGAGTGGAAAAACGACTCATCACAAGTTCTTGACCATGAAATTTAATCACTACTTTTTCCTTTTCCTCATTATAGAAAAGCAGGTAGCTATAATCTCCTTTTTCATGCACTTCAACATCATAAAGCTGGTCAATCACTTCCAACTGCTCATCAAACTGAATCGTATTTCGCATCCGAATCTTCACATCAAGTCCTCTTTCTTGTCTCTTGTCCTACTATTTTACCAAAAACTCTAGCTTTTTGCTATAATGGTCATATGAACGAAAAAGTATTCCGTGACCCAGTTCACAACTACATCCATGTCAATAATCAAATCATCTATGACTTGATTAATACAAAAGAATTTCAGCGTTTGCGTCGTATCAAACAACTGGGAACTTCCAGTTATACCTTCCACGGTGGAGAACATAGTCGCTTCTCTCACTGTCTAGGAGTCTATGAAATTGCACGACGCATCACGGAGATTTTTGAAGAAAAATATCCTGAGGAATGGAATCCTGCCGAGTCTCTCTTGACCATGACTGCTGCTCTCCTACATGACCTTGGTCATGGTGCCTACTCCCATACTTTTGAACATCTCTTTGATACAGATCACGAAGCTATTACTCAGGAGATTATCCAAAGTCCTGAAACGGAGATTCATCAAGTCCTGCTACAAGTGGCGCCAGATTTTCCAGAAAAGGTTGCCAGTGTCATTGATCATACCTATCCTAACAAGCAGGTTGTGCAACTCATTTCTAGTCAGATTGATGCGGACCGCATGGACTATCTCTTGCGTGACTCCTATTTTACAGGAGCATCCTATGGAGAATTTGACCTGACTCGCATCCTCCGAGTCATTCGTCCTGTCGAAAATGGTATCGCCTTTCAGCACAACGGCATGCATGCCATCGAAGACTACGTCCTCAGTCGCTACCAGATGTACATGCAGGTTTATTTTCATCCTGCAACACGCGCTATGGAGGTCCTCCTTCAAAACCTTCTCAAACGGGCTAAGGAACTTTATCCAGAAGATAAGGACTTCTTTTCACGAACATCTCCACATCTCCTGCCTTTCTTTGAAAAAAATGTGACCTTGTCTGATTATCTGGCTCTGGATGATGGTGTGATGAATACCTACTTCCAACTCTGGATGACCAGTCCTGATAAGATTCTTGCAGACTTATCACAGCGCTTTGTCAACCGCAAGGTCTTTAAATCCATTACCTTTTCACAAGAAGATCAAAACCAACTCGCTAGCATGAGAAAATTAGTTGAGAACATTGGCTTTGATCCCGACTACTATACTGCCATTCATAAGAACTTTGACCTCCCTTATGATATCTATCGTCCCGAATCTGAAAATCCACGAACACAGATTGAGATTTTACAAAAAAATGGTCAACTGGCCGAACTCTCTAGCCTGTCTCCTATCGTCCAATCCCTTGCTGGCAGTCGCCACGGAGATAATCGTTTCTATTTTCCAAAGGAAATGTTGGACCAAAACAGCATCTTCGCAAGTATCACCCAGCAATTTTTACACTTGATTGAGAACGATCATTTTACCCCAAATAAAAACTAGAAGAGGAAATTTATGAGTATTAAACTAATCGCCGTCGATATTGACGGAACCCTAGTCAACAGCCAAAAGGAAATCACTCCTGAGGTCTTTTCTGCCATCCAAGATGCCAAAGAAGCTGGTGTCAAAGTCGTCATTGCAACTGGCCGTCCTATCGCAGGTGTTGCTAAACTTCTGGACGACTTGCAGTTGAGAGACGAGGGTGACTATGTGGTGACCTTCAATGGTGCCCTTGTCCAAGAAACTGCTACAGGACATGAGATTATCAGCGAATCCTTGACTTATGAGGATTATCTGGATATGGAATTTCTCAGTCGTAAGCTCGGTGTCCACATGCACGCTATTACCAAGGACGGCATCTACACAGCCAATCGCAATATCGGAAAATACACAGTGCACGAATCAACTCTCGTCAGCATGCCCATCTTCTACCGCACACCTGAAGAAATGACTGGCAAGGAAATCGTCAAATGTATGTTCATCGATGAACCAGAAATCCTCGATGCTGCCATTGAAAAGATACCAGCCGAATTTTATGAGCGCTACTCTATCAACAAATCTGCTCCTTTCTACCTCGAACTCCTTAAAAAGAATGTGGACAAAGGTTCAGCCATCACTCACCTATCTGAAAAACTCGGATTGACCAAAGACGAAACCATGGCTATCGGCGACGAAGAAAATGACCGTGCCATGCTGGAAGTCGTTGGAAACCCCGTTGTCATGGAAAATGGAAATCCAGAAATCAAAAAAATCGCCAAATACATCACCAAAACAAATGACGAATCCGGCGTTGCCCATGCCATACGTACATGGGTATTGTAAAATAATTTGAATATAGAAAAAGCACCCCAGAAGTTAGAGATAATGTACTGCCCCCAAAAGTTAGACAGAAAAATCTTACTTTTGGGGGCAGTTTAATATTTAGTATTTTTGGTTTCTAGTTCTATCCCCTCAATAATTATTAAATCTGAATTAGATAGTACATTATGTAAAACCTTTTTCAATTTTTTATTTTACTACGAATTAATATTATTTTTTTAATGATAATTGATCCACTAATCTTCCTTTATAAATATTGCAGTACTTTTCTTAATTAGCTTTTTTTCATAACTCTTTATAAGAATAACTAATAAACTACTTAGTAATCCCAAAATAACTAGACTTAATCTTGGGTTTAAAAGCCAATTAAAATAAGCGGCCAATATCCCTCAAAAAGGAGCAAAAATGGTAGCTATTACAAAAGAACTTGAAAGTATCTTTCCAATATTATACACAGTACTTTCTTGTTGCTGTATTGTTGTAATCGAAACAGAAGCTATTGTAATTAATCCGCTCAAAATTGAATAACAAATTCCAAAAAATATCCAATTTTCTACTATTCCACTCGCCATAATGACAAGTGGGATGGTTGCCATTGATATATTCATCAATATAAAAGCATCCTTCTTATTCAAAAAGTAGAAAGAAAGGTTACTGCTATCAAACTTCCAAATTCAGCAATTGAGTAAACAATCCCAACAAGACTATTTGATAATTTCAATTACGTCCATTTTTTTCTCTCATTAATTGGACATAGCCCTTTGTTTCTATTTTTGAATTTAAAAACGAGAACTCTCCGCACATTTTCTCATAAAAATTATTATAATCTTCTTTTGAAAAATCTCCTAAAATCTCTATCTCAAGATAAAATCCAAGACTATCAATCTTATCTAGATTAATCGTTTTATTTTCTAATGCATCATGATAAGTCTTTCTATGTTTACTTATTGTGAAAATATTTGAAAATCCATCTTGCAAGATATTCCTTACAAATTCTAATTTTTCAGATTCCAACTCTATTTCACTTTCACTCCACATTCCTTGTTTTATCGTATCTTTTCTTGTGAAAATACTTGCTCTATTATCATCTTCTTGGCGAATTCTGTAGATAAAGCTACCTACCTCATCATTTTCAAATTCTCTTCCTTTTATTTTAAAATATTCATCAACTTGCTTATTTTCACTCTTAAATTTATAAGATTTTTCTAAATATGAAATAGCATTATTATAATCTCTCTCATCGTTGAGTTCAAATCTAACTTCTAATTCATTCATTAATTTTACCTCTCAATTCTTCAAAGGCTGAAGTCTCTTTAAATTCACTCAGTCTATAGTAAGTTTCTGTAGATGTTTTATGGACAAAAAGCCTAATATTTTCTTGCACTCATTTTAGCACTTCAATATAATACTGTCAAGGATTTTGATAATATTTTTTATTTATTTTTATTAAATACATATTTGTATCTTTTTGGATTAAAAAAGCGATGCTTAATTGAACATCGTCTTTACTATTCTGTTATATCTGCAATATAATGCTCGATTTTAAGAGCCATTGACATATTTCCCTCAAGCTTATAAAGGAAATAAGCCGTTTCAAAGTACTCTTTTACTGCAACTTTAGAAGAAAAATTCTTACTGACATTTCCCATCAATACATACAAATCAGCCAAAAGATACGTTGTTCTATACGTCTTACATTGCTTTATCGTATCTGTGATTTTAGTAATAGCTTCTTCAGTATTATTCTGCAACCATAGATAGCGACAAACATTATAATTAAATTTAATAGAAAGGTTTAATTCTTCGATTGTTTTTAAATTGAGTTGATTTACTTGATACTCTAACTTTTCTCGAATTTCATTAAAACTCTCTAAATCTTCAATATCATAATAAAAATTAAATAGAGTATTTGAAACTTGAAGGTAGGTCAGGTCAGGTACACTTAACTGAGACAGTACCTTCTCCAATCTTGCCACAGCCTCCTCTTTTTGCCCATAGAAATAAAAATCTATAAGAGATTTTATCCACTCCATATAAAACTTATCTACTAAAGACAAGCGATGTACTTTTACACTCTCTAGTTCATATATATATTTCAAAGACTCATAATTTCGATTTGTGATAAATGTCTGAGCTAACTTCTTAAACTCTGATAGCTCGTCAATCTCCTCTTCAATTTGCTCATTAAAAAAATAATCCATACTAACTTTTAACTTCTTGGACAGAGCATATAAAAAGTCTGCTCCTGGAGTAAATTCTCCATTCTCTAATCGACTAATCTGTCCCTGTTTACATATCCCCTCAGCCAATTCTCGCTGAGACATTTTTAATTCTTTTCGTCTATTTTTTAATCTTGTTGCTAATAGTGTACCCACGTTTGCATTTTCCTTTTCTATTCGATTTCAATTTCAATTGTAACATGATTAAATTTTAAATACAAATTAATAAACCAAAAGATACAAATTATATATAAGCAATGACTAGATATGTTACCTTTGAAAACCTATCCCTTCTTCTTTTGAGATTTTCTTACTCAAACGATTGATAAACGTATTCACTTTAAATGGATTAGATATTAGACTATCATGTTTAAATTTTGTTATTGATATATTTAACAGACCAGAAATAGTCTTGTACAACATATCAAATTCAGGGGAATAATAACGATTTTCCCCATTTTTTAAGCTCTCTATTTCATAACAATCAATTCACCTTGTCACATACCTTAGCCAGAAACATCCATACCAAATCTTTTTGAAAGCTGTTTAAAGATTTGTACTTACTTTCTGAGTTCATAGATCTGAACCTTAACATCATTTGTCAATTCCATAATAAAAATAAGGACATTCCAATAAAGGAAGTCCTTATTTTTTAACTAATAGATGTCAAAGTTACTTTGCTGATCCACTTTATCTGTACTCATTGATCAAAATATAACTTTTGCTCAAAATTTGGTCAAAAAAAAACAAAAAATACTAAATTATTTTTAAAAATGAACTTGTGATAATTGCCTTCAAATAAACATTTTGAATTTTCTTTGTCTTTCTTTACATTTCTAAAAATGCCCCCTGCAGGAATCGAACCTGCAACTACTCCTTAGGAGGGAGTTGTTATATCCATTGAACTAAGGGAGCTAGATAAAAACTCTGCTGAAGAAGCAGAGTTTTTTAGTCGAATTAACGACGAATTTCTTTGATACGAGCTGCTTTACCTTGAAGAGCACGCAAGTAGTACAATTTCGCACGACGTACTTTACCGTAACGAACAACTTCGATTTTTTCAACACGTGGAGTGTGGATTGGGAAGATACGCTCAACACCTACACCGTTAGAGATTTTACGAACTGTGTAGTTTTCTGAGATGCCAGCACCTTTACGTGCGATAACAACACCTTCAAAAATCTGGATACGTTCACGGTTACCTTCGACAACTTTCGCGTGTACACGAACAGTGTCACCAGGACGGAATGATGGGATATCTGTACGAAGTTGACCTTCAGTCAAGCTTTGGATTAATGGATTCATTTTATTCTCCTATCTTTGTCAATCTTGAGGAATCTTCCTCAGCGGATAAACTGTATTTTTGTGCGTCCATTACACACAAGATACAGTTTACCAAATTTCCACAAAAAAGTAAAGAATTTTATAGCAGAATTCCTAAAAAAATCGCAACTAAACCACCTAGGTAGGTTAAGGCTAGGTAGCTATAAAATACCTTCTTATCACTTAACAGTCTTTGAAGTTCGTCATTCAAGGTCGAAAAAGTTGTCAAACCTCCGCAAAATCCTGTTGCTAGAATAGCATAGACTTCCTTGGACTCCACATGATTGTAAAATAATCCAATCAAAAAACAACCCAAAAGATTGGCTATAAGCGTTCCGAGGGGCAATTTAGATGCTTGATTATAGCGGGAAAAGAAATAGCGCACTAAAGCTCCGAAACCACAAGCAATTGTAAGATAGACGATTATCATCTCTTCCTCCCTAAATAGTAAGCTAAAAGCAGTCCTCCACCGATGCTCAAAAGCAAATACATAACTAAACTAAGATAACGCCCTGTATCAAGCAGTTTCACAGCATCAAGCATGAGACTAGAAAAGGTTGTTAAACCTCCGCAAAAACCTGTACCCAGTGCTAAAATAACGCCTTTACTGGTTCCCTTATAGACCAGATAGCCCTTAACAAGATAAACCAAGCAGAAAATACCTAGATAGTTGACAAGAAGGGTTCCCCAAGGAAAGTCAGGACTGGCTGGTAACCAAGTGGAAACTAGGTAGCGGACAAGTCCGCCCAACATAGCAGCTAGAAAAATCCCTAGCGGATAAAAATGTTCTTTTTTCATTTGATATTTTGATCCTGATAATCACGCGAACGTTTGAGTATGTCCGAAAAAGTCGCTACAATAGTCTCCTGATAGCGCTTGTCCTCTACACGACTCCTAACCTTTTCAAAGATAATTGCTTCTCTCTTGGTATCTAAAATCGGTTTCCCTGAAGTCTTCTTATAAGCGACAACCCCTTCAACTAAATGCATTCGTTCTTCTAACAGTTTGACAATTTGATCGTCAATTTGATCAATTTCTTGACGAATACTATCTAAATCCATACAGTCTCCTCCTTTATTTGAATTATTGTATCAAAAAGCCACCAAATAGGCTAGTAAAATCCCAAGTCACGATAAGAAAAATGCACTGATTGATTACATCAGCGCAGTTTTATACTTATCCTACTTTAGCAGCCAATTCTTCTGCGAATTGTTCCAAGCGTTCAATATCTTCTTCCTCGGCAGAAAGATCAACTTTAACACACTCTGAACCTTTTTCTGCTCCTGTTGACACAAAGACACGGTCAAAGTCATCAACAGCCTTACAGAATTCATCGTAGAAGGTGTCACCTGAACCAACCACTCCGTAGATTTTACCATTCAAGTTGAGATCTGCTAGGTCTTCGTAGAAGTCCATCATCTCATCTGGCAATTCACCATCACCATAAGTATAGGTCGCAACGATAGCGATGTCTGCTTCCAAGAAGTCTGAAGCGTCAACAGTTGTACATTCATCAACATCGACATCCAAGTCCAAGTCACGTAATTTGTCTGCTACAATATCTGCAATTTCTTCGGTATTACCGGTCATACTGGCAAATACAATTTTTGCTAATGCCATATCGTCCTCCTCAATTTATCTTTCTCCATTATATCACATCTTTTTCATTTTAAAAATAAAAATTCTTGTGCTACAATGAAATGAGAAAGAATTGAGGTTATTTATGGAAATTTGCCATCAAATTTTAGAAAAAATCAAAGAATACGACACGATTATCATTCATCGTCATATGAAACCAGACCCAGATGCCTTGGGAAGTCAGGTGGGATTGAAAGCTCTTCTCAAACATCATTTCCCAGAAAAAACTATCAAAGCAGTTGGTTTTGATGAACCAACTCTTACTTGGATGGCTGAAATGGATCTTGTTGAAGATAGTGTCTACCAAGGGGCACTTGTCATCGTCTGTGATACGGCCAATACTGCTCGTATCGATGATAAGCGCTATCGTCAAGGTGATTTTCTCATTAAGATTGACCACCATCCAAATGATGATGTATACGGTGACCTATCTTGGGTGGATACTAATTCTAGCAGTGCTAGTGAGATGATTACCCTATTTGCTGAAACAACCCAACTGGCCTTGTCAGATCGAGCTGCTGAATTGCTCTTTGCAGGAATCGTTGGTGATACAGGTCGTTTCCTCTACCCTTCTACGACTGCACGCACCCTCCGCCTGGCTGCTTCTCTGAGAGAACAGAACTTTGACTTTGCGGCTCTCACTCGTAAAATGGATACTATGAGCTACAAGATTGCTAAACTTCAAGGCTACATCTACGACCATCTGGAAGTGGATGAAAACGGTGCAGCTCGCGTTATCCTGAGTCAAGAAATCTTGAAACAATTCAATGTGACCGATGCGGAAACTGCAGCTATTGTGGGTGCACCTGGACGCATTGATAGTGTTAGTCTTTGGGGAATTTTTGTGGAGCAGGCTGATGGTCACTACCGCGTTCGCTTACGCAGTAAAATCCATCCTATCAATGAAATTGCCAAGGAACATGATGGTGGAGGCCACCCTCTAGCAAGTGGTGCTAATTCCTATAGTCTAGAAGAAAACGAAATCATCTACCAAAAGTTAAAAAACTTGCTTAAAAACTGATAAAATACTTGCCAAACTTTTCAGAATCTGATAGACTAGTATGGTAACAATCTATGGCTCGCAAAGAGACCATGGCAGAAAGGAAATATTGCAAAATGAAAAAAGATATCCATCCAGAATATCGCCCAGTTGTCTTCATGGACACAACTACTGGTTACCAATTCCTTAGCGGTTCAACAAAACGCTCTAACGAAACAGTTGAGTTCGAAGGCGAAACTTACCCATTGATCCGTGTGGAAATTTCATCAGACTCACACCCATTCTACACTGGACGTCAAAAGTTCACTCAAGCAGATGGACGCGTGGATCGTTTCAACAAAAAATACGGTCTCAAATAATGATAAAAAGAACAGTTTCGGCTGTTCTTTTTTCTTTCTTGAAATTAACTGCTGTTTTCATGTTCCAGACTCGTACTCTTCGAAAATCTCTTCGGTAATTTAATGTTAGGGGATTTATACTAACAATAGACTTTTAACCCTAAAATTGATAAAATAGGGAAGAAAATAATTGTAAAAGGAAACTATAAATCACCATGATGAACATGCAAAACATGATGCGCCAAGCACAAAAACTTCAAAAACAAATGGAACAAAGCCAAGCTGAACTTGCTGCTATGCAATTTGTTGGTAAATCTGCTCAAGACCTTGTCCAAGCGACCTTAACTGGAGATAAGAAAGTTGTCAGCATTGACTTTAATCCAGCTGTTGTTGACCCAGAAGACCTTGAAACTCTTTCAGATATGACGGTTCAAGCCATCAACTCTGCTCTTGAACAAATCGATGAAACTACCAAGAAAAAACTGGGTGCTTTCGCTGGGAAATTGCCATTCTAAGCATAAGAAAAACAAGCATTCAAGAGAATACTTGCCTATCGTGGGAGGAACAACTGTTCCTCTTTTTGCTTACTAAAAATTAAAGAATTCCATGGCCTGTTTGAAAAGCAATTCAGTATACTCTGGGTCTTCTTGGGCAATGGTAACCTGATCTTGAATCATTTCCAAATCATCCGTTATCATGCCATCAGCTCCCAAATGAACAGATTTATCAAAGGACTCTGAACTATTGATGGTCCACACGTACAATTTCTGATCGGTATTCCAAAGCTTGTTGACAAAATTTTCATCTAAAGTTGAATACTCCATGGTATAACCTGTAGCCTTGGTTCTTGGAAAAATACTATTATAAGGTAGGATTAAAAAGACTGGAATTTGAGTATCGTAGGCTAAAACCTGGTCAATCACATGGTAGTCCAAGGATTGCATTTGGTGACCATTCTGCTTAAGAACTGTTCCATATTTTTCCATAAATCGTTTCATCATATCTGGGCTATCTTTTCGACTGGTTTTAATCTCAATAAGGAGTTTTTGATGCAATTCATTGGCTTTATTGAGATAGTCATCAAAACTGGACACCTTGCTATGATAACCATTTTCTGAAATATCAAGTTTAGTTAATTCTTTCAAAGTGAGATCCTGTGGATTGGCATTAACTCCTGTCAGATTCTTGATATTAGCATCATGCATCATGACAAACTGGCCATCTTTTGTTTCCTGAACATCCGTCTCAACAAAGTCTGGCCCTAGTTGGGATGTCCTTTCTAATGATTGGACAGTATTTTGGACACCATTCTTATTAGATACTCCTCTGTGAGAAATAACTAAAGGTTTATGTGCAACTGGAGCTTCCAAATAAACATAACCCTCAAGAGCAAAAAAGATGCCAGCACAGCCCATCACTCCCCATCTCATCCAGTGGTCTTTCTTTCTTCTTGGTGTGATTTCTAATTCTTCCCCTGTCAAAAAGGAAACAAACTTAATGAGAAAATAGGTCAAGGCCATATAGTGGAAATTCTTAATCAAGACAAAATTAATGATTCCTAATACAAGAGATTCCTTATGGGTTAATCCATCCATCAGTACCTGACTTGCTAATATTGGAATGAGAAGAAGAATAAAAAATAGATACGTTTTGACGATAATCCAAAGCAAATTCAAAATATAAAACCATGAGTGCTTTCTTGTCTTCTCTAGACTGTATCTGACTGCTTCTTTGACTGTTTTCTTCTCAAACAAAAGCTGGGGTAGGGCAAACATCAACCGTACTGAAATATAAAACAGAAGTAAAGCCAGAATAGTAACAATCAAACCGACCAACCAGTACTTATCTTCTACATAGGCTACTATGAATTCCGGAATAACGATTTTATTGAGGTAATAAATCTTTAAAATCTTTCGAATCAATGGAAAGAGCATCATGACATAAAAGAAAATAAAGGCCATTTTGTAAATCGTCACTTGCTTCATAAACAAGAAACTTTGACGAAAGACCTTACGACTGTACTCCAGCAAAGTTCTCTTTTCATGATAGAGGAGGTGCCGGGCTCCAATAAAGAGGAGTCCTAGCTGGTAATAGGCGACCAGTAAATTAACGATTACCAGAACAAATAAAGCAAGACTAACAAAGGGAGAACCCTTTATAATAGCGAAAATATTATTGTAGGAAAGAAAGAGATAACCTGTCTGACGGAGCAACAGTCCAGCAATCCAAGAATTAAGTGGTAACCAAACAAACTCAATCATCATAAATATCAAGAAAAAGAGAAAGAGTATTTTATCTAGATTAAAGTATATCTGCTTAAAACCTAGATTTTTAGGTTTTTCAGGTTTCATAGGCACTCCTAGTCAAATAATTGAGACAAGTCCAAGCTACCAAAAGGATTGTTTGATAGGCTACTTTCTGTCTCTAACAATTCTCTAGCTTGATCTGACTCTAAGAAGGACTCGTAAACACGCGCCGTCATCCGAGCATCCTCCAAGCTATTATGAGACTGACCTTGAAATCCAAGAAAGGAGGCAACAGTTTGCAATTTGAGATTGGCAATACCATGTAAATCCGAACTGCGACGTTCAAAAGCTTCATCATATAGATCCACCTTGTATTGCTGGCTGTAGT
Organism: Streptococcus mitis; assembly: GCF_946190335.1. Classification (GTDB taxonomy): domain Bacteria; phylum Bacillota; class Bacilli; order Lactobacillales; family Streptococcaceae; genus Streptococcus; species Streptococcus mitis_CH. The sequence continues at coordinate 144,807 of NZ_CAMHZN010000002.1, read as the reverse complement.
CTAAACCATGCTCTTCTAAAATAGGCAAATCACTTTTAGCAGCGTTGTACCCCACCATGGGTAAAGAACCCACAAACTCTTGGAAATCTTTTATGACTTTCTCCACTGGAGGAGCATCTTTTAAGGTCTCAGCTGTAATCCCAGTCAAACCATTGATAAAACTTTTTAATGGGGCGCTGGTATGGACATAGGAATCATAGGCATCGATTTCCTGACCATCTCTAAAACGCACTGACGATACTTGAATCAAGTGTGTTTGTCCTTCATGCTGATTAAATTCTAAATCAAAAGCAATGTAATCTTCTAATCGTTCCATTCTATACCTCTCCTATACTGTTATTTTAATTGAGCAACTATACTATTTAGAAACAAAAGAAGCCATCAGGTTAGCATTTAACCTAAACAGCTCCTTGATTATCCTCCAAATAAACGAGCAAAAAAGCCTTTCTTAGTGGATTGGACTTCTTCTTTTGCTTGGTCCAGCTCTAGCTTGAGATTTTCTTGATCCTTCATGGCTTGAAGGGTCAATTGTTGCTGCTGATCTAGTTGTTTGTCTTTCTCAGCAATCTGACGATCTTTGATACGCATCTGCTCGTCTTTTTCTGATAATTGACGATCCTTGGCTTTTAATTGTTCATAGAGACGCAGAATTTCTGCATTCTTCTCATCAACTAGAATCTCCATCAGTTCACGTTGCTTGACATCTTCACTGACAGGCTCATCTTCAAAAATCGTTTTTTTATAGATTTCTTCTAGCTTAATCAAGCCACTTCTGGTAACTACCGTTACCCCTTTGTCATTTTTATCTGTGTCTTCTTCTGGTAATTCTTTGACACGGTTATTGATTGCTTGGCGAGATAATCCTAAAACCTCTGCAATCTCACTGACGGTCATTTCAATACTCATAATATCCTCTGAAACGTTTTCTAGCTTTTCTTTACTTAAATCTTATCATAAGCTAGAAAAACTGTCAAATTTTCGCTTAATCTAAGGCCTTCAAAAAGGCTAATAAGACTTGGGCAGAGCGACGTCCAGCTTCGATAATAAACTCATCAAAAGAGATGTTTGCTTCATGGTTGGCATTGTCACTCATAGCTCGGATAACTAAGACTGGAAGATTAAGAGCATGCGCTGCCTGAGCAATAGCTGCCCCCTCCATCTCAACGGCTAAAACTTCTGGGAAATGAGACTTAATCGCTTCTATCTTGTCATTTCCTGCAACAAAACTATCTCCTGTAGCAATCAAACCAAGATGCCAGTTTTGGTCCAATTGAGATAGACTCTCTTGAATTTGAGCAACAAAGGCTTTGTCTGATTCGAAATAAAGTGGTTGTTGCGCCATTTGTCCATAAGCATAACCAAAAGCTGTGACATCCACATCATGATAGGCTAATTTGTCAGCAATCACGACATCCCCAACAGCAATCCCTTCTGCTAATGCCCCAGCTGACCCCGTATTAATTATAGCATCCACTTGGAAATGATCAGCCAAAATTGCCACACTCATAGCAGACATAACCTTACCAATTCCACTTTCTACAAGAACGACTTCATGTGAGGCAATGGTTCCTGTATGGTAGGTATTCCCCAAAACAACTTGCTCTTGGGCATTGTCTAAATGCTGGACCAGATAAGCCAGTTCTTCTGGCATCGCCGCAATAATTCCTATTTTCATTTTATTTCCTTTTCTATTACAAAAGTTTCATTGCTAAGACAAGCAAAATCAAGAGAAAGATGACTGCAAATAAAATCTTATTTAACTTAGAATTGAAGACATTTCTCTTGGTATTTTCAATGCGACGGCTTTTATGAATAGACGGTTCGACCTGAATCTTCAAGGTTTCCTGGCTAAAACCATGTTCCTTAGGATTGGCATAACCAAAACGGGAAGATGAAGTTGGTAAAATCTTGGTCTCCTCATCATCTAGCAAAGGGGGACCTGAAATTTTTTCGCCTCTATTAGCTCTTTCAATCATTTCATCCGTTAATAAAGGTTTACCCATACTGACCTCCTCTATTTTTTGTATAATTCCCAGTATTGAACAGCCATAATTGTCTTGGCATCACAGATGTGACCTGATTGGATTAATTCCTTGGCTTCTTCTAGGCTCACTTCAAGGACTTCCAAGGTTTCATCTTCATCCTGCGGACGTGGATTTTCCACTTTTGTTAAATCGCTTGCTAGGTATAGTTTTAACTTTTCATTACAAAAGCCAATGGCTGAATAAAAGTCATACAAGAGCTCTAACTTCCCTGTATAGGCTGTTTCTTCCTCTAATTCACGAAGGGCAGCTGCGACAGGGTCTGTATTTTCTCCTACTTCCAATTTTCCAGCTGGAATTTCGTAAGAGACAGCCTCGATGGCTTTGCGGTACTGCTTGACCAAGATGAGTTTTTGCTCATCTGTTACAGCTAAAACACAGACAGCTCCATTGTGGAAAATCAAATCACGTTGGGCAGTTCCCTTGCCTTCTGGTAATTCAACCTGATCTTGGACCAGTTTAAATATTGGTCCTTGATAGATTTCTTTTCGGCTAAGCGTTTTTTCTTCAAATTCCATGACAGACTCCTACTGATTATTAGGATGATGAGGAAGGCGAGTTGCATATTCATCTTTGTTGACCTGACGACCACGACCAATTGCAATCGCATCCGCTGGCACGTCTTTGGTAATAGTTGAACCAGCACCAACAAGAGAATTGTCCCCTAACTCAACTGGCGCAATAATGGTTGAATTTGAACCAACAAAGACATTGTTACCGATGACTGTCTTGTATTTGTTTTTACCATCGTAGTTGACTGTAATGGTTCCTGCACCAAAATTAACATGACTACCCACTTCACAGTTTCCGATATAAGTCAAATGACCAGCCTTGGTATTTTCACCGATTGAAGAGCCTTTCACCTCAACAAAGTTTCCAATATGGACTTGAGCAGCTAAACTTGAACCTGGACGAATGTGGGCATAAGGTCCGACAGTGACGCCGTCTGCAACACTACTCTCTTCAATCATAGAGTTGGTAATGACAGCTCCTGCTCCGATAGTGCTATCCACTACATACGTTCCATTTGTCAAAAGAGTCTCAGCACCAATTTTCGTTTGACCTTTCAATGTAACATTGGCTTCGATTTGAACTTCAGGAGCAATCTCAACATCAATATCAATATAAGTTGCTTCTGGATTGACAAAGCTAACGCCATTGACCATGTGTTGATGATTGATGCGACGACGCATAACCGACTCAGCTGTCGCAAGAGCCACACGATCATTTACCCCAAGACTTTCATCAAAATCTTTCAAAGTATAAGCACCAACTTTTTCACCAGCTTCACGGAAAATGCCAATGACATCTGTAATATAGTATTCACCTTGAGCATTGTTGGTATTGATATTTTTCAAAGCCTCAAACAAACGCTCGTTGTCAAAGACGTAAGTTCCGGTGTTGATTTCCTTGATTTGTTTTTCAAAATCTGTGGCATCCTTCTGCTCCACAATGCGAAGAACTTCAGCATTGTCATTACGCACAATTCGTCCATAGCCAAAAGGATTATCCGTTTCAGCAGTCAAGATAGTCGCCACATTTTTATGATTGATATGGAAATCAATCAAATTTTTCAAGCTTTCACCTGTGATTAAAGGAGTATCTCCTGCGATAACCAAGGTATGCCCTGACAAACCTTCTAAAATAGGCTCAGTCATCATAACTGCATGACCAGTTCCTAACTGTTCAGATTGAGTCACAAATTCTGTCTGTCCAGCCAAGACCTGCTCAACCAATTCTGCCTTGTGTCCCACAACTGTTACTGTCTTTTCAGGTTGGATAGCTCCCACACTACGGAAAACATGTTCCAGCATAGAAATACCCGCAACCTTGTGCAACACTTTTGGCAAATCAGATTTCATGCGAGTCCCTTTACCCGCTGCTAAAATAATGGCATAATTTGACATAATCTTCTCTTTTCTCTAGAAATTCCCTTTTATTATACCATATTTCAAATCATTCCGCGCCCTTGAATGAAAAAATGCTCTAAAGTCCTTTCTTAACCCATTTTTTGAGTATTTTTTTTGATTTTTTTTCATTTTTAAGGTAAAATTATGAGATATGAGAAAGAAAATTAATCCGCTTATTTTATTTGGTTTTTTTGGGATTATGATTTTCATTTTAATCCTGAATCGCCCTCGTTTTGAGGACCATCCTGTAAAAACAAAGTCAAATATCGCGCAAGTAGAATCACAAGCGCTACATAATATAGATAAACCGGTAATTGATGTTTCTGGTTGGCAACGTCCTGAGGAAATTAATTACGATACTCTGTCACAAAACATTTCTGGAGTTATCGTTCGTGTCCATAGTGGAGCTCAGTCTACGAAAGAAAACGATGCTTCCTATGTTAATGGGGTTGATAAGGCTTTTAAAACCCATATCACCGAATTTCAAAAACGAAATGTCCCAGTTGGTGTCTATGCCTTTGTAGCTGGAAAAAGTGTCCAAGAAATGGAAAAGGCCGCTGAAGTTTTTTATAACGCTTCATCGCCATACAGCCCTAGCTACTATTGGCTAGATGTGGAAGATAAAACCATGTCCAATATGAACGAAGGTGTTGAAGCCTTTCGTGCAAAACTAGAATCACTAGGTGCTAAAAACATCGGTATCTACGTTGGGGTCTACTTCATGGAAGAACACAGTATTGATACAGACAAGTTTACGTCTGTTTGGATTCCTTCCTATGGCTCTGACTCAGGTTTTTACGAGGCAACTCCAAAAACTGATTTAGATTACGACATCCACCAGTACACTTCTAAAGGAAAAATTGCTGGCTTTGATCATGATTTGGATATCAACGTCATCTCTTCCTTAAAAAACAAAGAAGAAACCTTTAGAAAACTCTTTTTAAAACCTTAAAAGCATTTGTTTATCATTTGCTTTTTCTTTTTGTGTTTGATTGTGATACAATATAATAAGGATTTTTTGAAATAGAAATAGTTGGAGGAAACATATGCTCTCATGGTTAGCACGCCTTATTAAAGGGATTGTGATTGCTCTTGGATTTATCCTACCGGGAATTTCCGGAGGGGTTCTAGCAGCAATCTTAGGAATTTATGAACGGATGATTGGCTTTCTGGCCCATCCCTTTAAAGACTTTAAAGAAAATGTTTTGTACTTTATTCCAGTTGCCATCGGTATGCTTCTGGGAATCGGCTTATTTTCTTACCCGATTGAATACCTGCTTGAAAATTATCAGGTCTTTGTCTTATGGAGCTTTGCAGGTGCCATTATCGGTACTGTTCCTAGCCTCCTCAAAGAATCAACTAGAGAATCTGATCGAGACAAGATTGATCTAGCTTGGTTCTGGGCAACCTTTATCATTTCTGGATTAGGACTCTATGCCTTAAATTTTGTTGTTGGAACCCTAAGTGCTAGCTTTCTTAATTTTGTCCTAGCTGGTGCACTGCTGGCTCTTGGCATATTAGTTCCTGGCCTTAGTCCATCAAATCTACTTTTGATTTTGGGCCTCTATGCTCCTATGCTAACAGGTTTTAAAACCTTTGACCTCTTGGGAACCTTCTTCCCGATTGGAATCGGAGCAGGCGCAACTCTCATCATTTTTTCAAAATTGATGGATTATGCCTTAAATAACTACCACTCACGCGTCTATCATTTCATCATCGGTATCGTCCTTTCTAGTACCCTTTTGATCTTGATTCCAAATGCAGGAAACGCTGAAAGCATCCAATACACAGGCCTTTCTCTTGTTGGTTATGTCATCATCGCCTTCTTCTTTGCCTTGGGAATCTGGCTTGGTATTTGGATGAGCCAATTGGAGGATAAGTATAAATAATGGCAAAAAAAGTTAAAATCAAAAAAACATTGGTGGAACAAATCCTGTCTAAAGCAGGTATCTCACATCAAGGGATTCAAATCAATGCCCTGGAAGGAGAACTGCCTCAAGCTTATGAACGAGATCAGATTTTCAAAACCTTAGCTCTTTTAGGAGATAAGACCGGACCGATTATCGGAATTGTTCCCATCACTCAACACTTATCTGAAAAGAAACTAGCTAAAATTTCTGGCAATAAAAAAGTGAGCATGATTCCACAAAAGGACTTGGAAAAAACAACAGGTTATATTCATGGAGCCAATAATCCCGTCGGAATTCGTCAGAAACACAATTATCCCATTTTTATCGATAAGATCGCTCTAGACTTGGATCAAATGATTGTCTCTGCAGGCGAAGTTGGTCACAGCATTATCGTCGCACCACAAGACTTGGCTAGCTTTGTAAAAGCTGACTTTGCAGATATCTTGGAGGGCAGCCAAGAATGAAACTCTACTTTGTCCGCCACGGCCGTACCATCTGGAATCAGGAAGGTCGCTTTCAAGGTGCTAGTGGAGATTCTCCCCTTCTTCCTGAATCCATTGACACCCTAAAACGACTTGGCCAGTATCTCAAGGAAATTCCTTTTAATCAGATTTATTCAAGTGATTTACCTCGAGCGGTCAAATCTGCTGATATTATCCAAAGTCAACTCAAGACACCCTGTCCTTTAGAAAGTGTCCCTAATCTCCGTGAATGGCAGCTGGGGAAGTTGGAAGGTTTGAAAATTGCAACCTTGGAATCTATTTACCCGCAACAAATCAAAGCTTTCCGATCTAATCTTGCTCAATTTGACACTCAAATGTTTGGAGCCGAATCCCTCTATAGCACCACGCAACGGACCATCCAATTTATCAAATCATTAAAAGATAGTCCAGCTGAGCGTATTCTAATTGTCGGTCACGGTGCCAATCTTACTGCCAGTCTTCGTACTCTTCTAGGATATAAAGAACCACTTCTTCGTAAAGATGGCGGTCTAGCAAATGCCAGCCTGACAATTCTAGAAACCCATGATTTTGAAACATTTACTCTCGATACTTGGAATGATACTTCCTATCAATAACAGAACTTGATTTTAGCGTCAAGTTCTTTTTAGTTTTGAAAGATTATCCGTGAATTTCTTGCTTATTTATGATAAAATGGGAGTATCGCAAAAAATGACTCATCGTATTCAATTTTGAGTAAAACTAGGAGGATCCCATGTCAACAGAACATATGGAAGAACTAAATGACCAGCAGATCGTTCGTCGTGAAAAAATGGCTGCGCTTCGTGAACAAGGAATTGATCCTTTCGGAAAACGCTTTGAACGCACTGCAAATTCACAAGAATTAAAAGATAAATTTGCTGACCTCGATAAAGAACAATTACATGATAAAAATGAAACAGCTACTATCGCAGGACGCTTGGTAACCAAACGTGGTAAAGGTAAAGTAGGTTTTGCCCACCTTCAAGACCGCGAAGGTCAAATCCAGATCTACGTTCGTAAGGATGCTGTCGGTGAAGAAAACTATGAAATCTTCAAAAAAGCAGACCTTGGTGACTTCCTTGGTGTTGAAGGCGAAGTGATGCGTACAGATATGGGAGAACTCTCTATCAAGGCTACTCACATCACACACTTGTCTAAGGCTCTTCGTCCTCTACCAGAGAAATTCCATGGTTTGACAGATGTTGAAACAATTTACCGTAAACGTTACCTTGACTTGATTTCTAACCGTGAAAGCTTTGAGCGCTTTGTCACTCGTTCAAAAATCATTTCTGAAATCCGTCGTTACCTTGATCAAAAAGGTTTCCTTGAAGTGGAAACACCTGTTCTTCATAATGAAGCCGGTGGTGCTGCTGCCCGTCCATTTATCACACACCACAATGCCCAAAACATTGACATGGTGCTTCGTATCGCGACTGAGCTTCACTTGAAACGCCTTATCGTTGGTGGTATGGAACGCGTCTATGAAATCGGACGTATCTTCCGTAACGAGGGAATGGATGCCACTCATAACCCTGAATTTACTTCTATCGAAGTGTACCAAGCTTATGCTGACTTCCAAGACATCATGGACTTAACTGAAGGCATTATACAACACGCTGCTAAGTCAGTTAAGGGCGATGGCCCAGTCAACTACCAAGGCACTGAAATCAAAATCAATGAACCATTTAAGCGTGTTCACATGGTGGATGCTATCAAGGAAATTACTGGTGTCGATTTCTGGCAAGACATGACTTTCGAGGAAGCCAAAGCTATCGCTGCTGAGAAGAAAGTTCCAGTTGAGAAACACTATACTGAAGTTGGTCACATTATCAATGCCTTCTTTGAAGAGTTTGTTGAAGAAACTTTAATCCAACCAACCTTTGTCTATGGACATCCAGTAGCTGTATCTCCACTTGCTAAGAAAAATCATGAAGACGATCGCTTTACTGACCGTTTCGAGCTCTTCATCATGACTAAGGAGTACGGTAATGCCTTTACTGAGCTCAACGATCCAATCGACCAACTTAGCCGTTTTGAAGCCCAAGCTAAAGCTAAAGAACTTGGTGACGATGAAGCGACAGGCATCGACTACGACTACATTGAAGCCCTTGAATACGGTATGCCTCCAACAGGTGGTTTGGGAATCGGTATCGATCGTCTCTGCATGCTACTCACTGATACAACTACTATCCGTGATGTATTACTCTTCCCAACAATGAAATAACCTCTTATCCTCTGGTACTTGCCAGAGGATTTTTCGATACAAAAAGAGACTGAGTAAAAACTCAATCTCTACTTTTCACTTCTTTGGTTGCTACATCTTCTCCAAACCATTTATGGCTAATCTCTTGGAACTTCCCTTCTTGGTAAAGTTGAACAAAAGCTTGGTTTAAAGCTTGTAGTAATCTTTTGTCAGCTGGTCTAACTCCGACTGCAAAGGATTCACTTTCAAATCCAGCCGAAAAGACATTGTAGTCATTTAATATCCCCTCAGACTGTAGGTAGTAATTAGCATACACTCGGTCAATCAACAAGGCATCAATCCGATCATTTTTCAAATCAATCAAGGCCTCATTAAAACTCTGGTACTGATTAGCCTTCTGATCTTTGACACGATTTTTCAGTAAATCTGGCTGAGCTTCAAAGTCTAAATAACCAGAGGAACCGGCTTGGGCTCCCAAGGTCTTATCCTTCATATCCTCTACTGAATGGATCTGCTGACTTTTTTTCGTCACCAGAACTTGCTGATTTTCCATATAAGGAATGCTAAAGGCAACTTTCTCTCGGCGTTCATCAGTGGCAGAATAGCCATTCCAAATGGAGTCTATGGTTCCATTTTGCAGTTCCGTTTCCTTCATATCCCAGTCGATTGGCTGAAATTGAACCTTAAAACCTAATTTTTCAGAGACAGCTTGTGCTAAGTCAATATCAAAGCCTGTATACTGTCCATTCTTTTCTTCAAAACCCATGGGTACAAAGGTATTGTCAAAACCAATGGTTATACTCCCCTGCTCTTGATACTTATTCCAGTTATCTTGCTTGGGATTACTAGCCTTCTGAGTACAAGCCGTTAAAAAGAGAGTCAGGAGCGAAACCAACACTAAAGCAATTTTCTTATTAGTCATCGGCACCTCCTACTTGGGCTCAACCTTGAGAATCTGATCTGCGATATTTTCAGCGAATTGTAAATCGTGGGTAACCACAATCTGCGTCATGCCAAGTTCCCTATTTTGCAAGATCAGTTTTTCCACTTCCAAGCGCAATTCTGGATCCAGTGCAGAAGTTGGTTCATCGTAGCCAATGATTTCGGGGTCAATCATCATAGCACGCGCAAAGGCCACCCGCTGCTTTTGACCACCAGATAGTGAGAAGGGATAGGCTTCTGCATGGCTAGCCAGTCCTAACTGTTCCAAAAGCCCTCGCGCCTTCTGCTCAGCCTCATCCTGCTTCATTCCCATGGTTTTTACAGGAGATAAGGTCAAATTGTCTAGAACGGATAAATGAGGAAACAGTTGAAAATCTTGGAATACAAATCCCAGTAGATTTCGTTTCTCCAATTCATCCAATTCTAAAGGTTCTCCATTATAAAAGATTTGCCCTGAATCAATAGTTTCCAGACCTGCAAGCATGCGCAAGAGGGTTGTCTTACCTCCACCAGAAGGTCCTACGATAGCCAGGATTTGCTTTTCAGGAATGTTTAGACTGAAATTAGATAAAATTTGCTTTTCACCAAAGCCTTTATTGATATTTCGTAATTCTAACATGGCAGCCTCCTATCTATAGTAACTGTACTTCTTCTCAACTTTTTTGGCAAGAATGGTCACAATACCAATCAAAATCAAGTAAATGGCTCCTGCCAAAAACATTGGAACCAGACTAGCATCACGGTTTGCAGCTGTACGACTAGCCAAGATAAGGTCTGAAATTCCTAGAGCGTAGACCAGAGAAGTATCTTTGACTAAACTCATGACTTCATTAAAGACACTAGGAAGAACAATCTTGGTCACCTGAGGCAAAATAATATAGCGTACTGTGGCAAAAGGACTGAACTTCAAGACCTTAGCAGCCTCATATTGACCTTTAGGAATGGTATCAATTCCCCCACGAAAGATTTCAGCAAAGTAAGCCGCATAATTCAACACAAAGGCAATGATAGCCGCAGGAAGACGGTCCAAACGAATCCCAATACTTGGCAGCACATAATAGATAAAGATTAATTGCAAGAGCAAGGGTGTACCCCGCATAATCCAGATATAAATGTTAATCAGATGATGGAGGGGCTTCCAATGGACTTGCAAGGCAAAGGCAATCAAAACGCCCAAGGGAATAGAAAAAATCAAGACCAGTGCAAAAACCTGCAAAGTCATGCTTGCACCGCTCAATAAACTTGGTAATATCTCAAACAAATAAGACATACTGCACCTCCTAAAAATAATTGTTCCTATTATAGCATAAATAAACAAAATAACCAAGAATTTTTGTAAAAAAATTCTCTTTGAAAAAGAAAAACTATATCTATCAAAAATGATTAGATACAGTTTTTAAAAATATATTCTTACAATCTCTCAAATAGTTCTTGCATTTGCACATCATCTGGAACCAGTTTTAAGTAAGCTTGCGCATTGACTTTTGCTTCCTCAAAGTAGCCCAGTTCACGCAAGAGATAGATATAGTGTTCTAGAAATTCTGGATTGTCTTTCAAATCTCCTGCCAACTCTTGGTAATGCTCATAGGCAGTATCCAAATCGTCCATCTCTTGATAGGAACGAGCAATCATCCACTTGGTCAAAAGATTTTCTGGCTCCTCACTTTGCAAGTCTAGAATATCCTCATAACGCTCCTGCTCCAGATAAATAGTTGCTAGACGGAGTAAGATTTCTTCCGTATCCTCAGCATCTTCTTTAGCAGTAAGGAGGTAGTTTTCTGCACTACTGGCATCATGCAGTTCATAAGAGAATTGTGAAGCAGCTAGCAAGAGGCGAGTTTCAAAGGGATTTTTCTCTAAGCCTTGCTTAGCGATACGCAGGGCTTCTTGAACTTGATGTTCCTTATGTAAGGCCTGACTGTAACCATACTCATATCCTTCAAAATCAGGTGAAATGGTATCAAGCTGCTTAAAGTAGAGGACAGCTTTTTGGTATTCTTCTTGATCAAAGTAAAGACTGGCCAACTCAAAAGCTGTTAGGTCATCGTATTCTAACTCCAGGGCTTTTTCTAAAAACTCTGTAGCCGTTTCAAATTTCCCTAACTGAGCATAGGCAAAGCCAATCCGTTGATAGGTAGAAATGCCTGTTCGCTCATAAATCGACCGATTATCTAACTGGGCATAGCCTTGAATAGCTTCTTGGTAATTTTCCAACTCACTATCCAACTCTGCCAATCCCAATATCAAGAGAGGATCCTCTGAGTAGGTCAAAGCCTCCAGCAGTTTCTCACGCGCCACATCTGTCAAACCTTCCATCTGGTAAAGGTCCGCTTTCAGAGCCAAAGCCGACACATACCAGTCACTGTCAGATTTGATTTCCTCAAGATAGGCAAAGGCTTCTTCAATTTGACCATCCTCGCTAGCGATTGCTGCTAGATTAAGATGAACCTCTGGAAAATCCTCTACAATTTTCAGGTAAATTTCCTTGGCCTGAGGATAAAAACCAATCCCTTCAAGATAGGTGGCTAACTCATACAAAAGGTCACTTGGATCATTTTCTAAAGCTTTGACGAAATAGTTCTCAGCCTTGGTTAAATCTTGCTCTTCCAAAGCCTGTAACATCTGTTGACTATTGTTCACTCTTGACTTCCTCTCCCTCTAGTTCATATAGGCCACTGACTACTTTATACCATTCGAAAATCGCTGAAATGACAACCTTAGCAGAGGCATAAACTGGAATACCGAGCAAGACTCCCCAGATACCAAACATGGATCCTGAAGTTAACAAAACAAAGAGAACATTAATGGGATGGATGTTTAATTGACTTCCCAAAATCAATGGAGAGACAAAACGACCTTCAATAGTTTGTTCTACGATAAAGACAATCACTACTTTCAAAAGCATGACTGGTCCAGCAATCAACCCCAATACTAGAGCAGGAAGCATGGCTAAGAAGCTACCCAAATAAGGAACCAGATTTAAGATACCAGCAGTAACACCCAGCGTAACCGCATAGCGTAGACCAATAATCTTGAAGAAAATCATAAACATTACCGCAACAATAATAGCCACTGTTACTTGTCCTCTAACATAATTAGACAACTGCTGATTCACATCTGATAAAACTTGTCCAACAGGTTCTTTCAATTTCGTTGGCATGAATTGGGTCAAATAGTGACGTAGGTCTTTCCCATCACGCAAGAGATAAAAGAGCATGAAAGGAACGATAATCAAGGCAACAATCACTTGAGAAGCCCCGCTAATAAAGGCGCTCACCCAGTTGACTGCTTGAGATGAAACCTTACTTGCCCAAACTGTAGCCTGACTTGAGAAGTTTGTCAAAACTTGTTCTAACTGAGGCCTGAAATCATCTGGTAAACGTTTAGTTACCAAATCATCAATAACTCGATCAGCATCTTCAAGGTAGACTGGAACATTCCTTGCAAAACTTAAAACCTGACGTTGCAGATTTGGAATGGCTACTGCCAAGCCCCAAATGATAAAGAGAGCGATGATGACAAAGACAATACTAATCGCTATGACACGATTGATTTTATGTTTCTCCATCCAATCAACAATAGGATTCAATAAATAGTATAGTAAACCAGATAAAATGACTGGCAACATCACGACTGCCAAAAAGTCTAAAACAGGTGAAAATAGAAAACTAATCTTACTTAAAATAAAAAGATTCAGTCCCATTAATAAGGTTACCAAAAATACCGTAATTGCCTTGTTATCTAAAAACCACTTGAAAAACCAAGATAAGCTAAAATGTTTCTCTTTTTGCTCCATAAATACTTCCTTTCTATTGTTCTCTCATTATACCATTTTTAAATCAAAATAACTCTTTTTTAAAGTGCTTACATGGAGACCGCGACATAAAAAATCTCCTCAAAAGAGGAGATTCGATTAGTCTTGAATATGACGGTCTAAGTTCTTCTGATAATCAGCATTGGATTTGCCTTTTTCATCAGCAAATTTCTTGCGGAACTCATCCATTTCTTTGGAAGTGACAATCTTATCTTGGAGTTTAAGATATTTATAACTGTTATCTCCTGTTTTGTCACCAATCCAACCATCAGCACCACTACCTAATACTTTCTTCGTTACTAACATTTGGGCACCGTCTGAGTGTACAGGAATAACTAGAGCACTATCTGTTAACCAAGCTTGCGCCTTAGCATATTTAGAATAACGTTTTTGCAGATCTGTTTTTTCACTATTTGCATCATCAATCAATCCTTTGTATTTATCCAATCCAACTGTTTTAATGGCTGGATTGTCTGTTCCTGGTGCTACACCAAGAGAGCCGAGGAGACTTGGACCTGAAGTTGGATCAAATACATCTAGATAAGTTGATGGATCTGCATAATCCGGACTCCAACCACTATTAACATTAATGTCCCAATCAACATTATTATTTGATGTTGCTAGAACAGTCATATTTCCCAATTCATCATCAGAAACCTGTTGAATGTCAACAACTACATTTTCAGAGCCCAAGGCTTCTTCAATGGATTGTTTATAAGACTGAGCTTGATGGATAAAATCTGTCTGAGTCGATGAAACTGGAAGATCTAAATGAATTGGGAACTGTACTCCATCAGCTTGAAGAGTTTTCTTAGCAGATTCAAACTTAGCTTTAGCCTTGTCTACGTTATGAAGTGAATCTTGCGCATCATCAAGACTGACATCTTTCCAGACATTATCCAATTTATCCAATTCTATCTTAGTTACTTGACCAAACGATTGGTCTCCAACTTGTACAAATGTTGGAGGAGTGAAACTTGTACGTAATTTACGAGGCGCCACTTCATCCCCAAACACCTGAGAAACAGCTGCTTTACGATCTGCAGCAAATGCCAATGCTTGACGGAAATCTTTATTTAAAAGTGCTTTCTTAGTAGAGGATTTTTCTACATCACTTGTTTTAGCAGTATGATTGTATGACACACGATCAATATTAGTAGACATATAGAATACGCCACCTCTTTGTTGACCATATACAATATTATCCTTGTATTTTTCTTTTAGACGTTCATAGTTGGCAGAGTTTTTAAAGAGTGGAGCAGCTGGATAATGTCCCTCATCAAAACCGCGTCCTAGAGAGTCTGCATCTTGACCATCAAAGAATGATAACTTGATATCATCAATAAAGACATTTTGCTTATCCCAATAATTTTGGTTTTTGGTCATTTCGATAGAAGACTTAGATGTAAGACCCTTGAGGAGATAAGGACCGTTGTAGAGAATGCTCGTAACATCAGTGGACTTACCAAAATCATCTCCTTTAGAAGCTAAAAAGTCTCCACTCACGGGAGCAAGGACTCCCATTGTTGTTTTTGAATTCCAGAAAGATTCTGGATGGTTCAAAGTATAAACAACAGTATAATCATCTGTTGCTTTCACACCTACGGTTGAGAAATCTGTTGTTTTCCCATTTACATAGTCATCCAATCCTTTGATAGAATCCTGTACCAAATAGAGAGCCTGTGATTTCTTATCAGCTGCATGCTTCAGACCAGTTACAAAGTCCTGAGCCTTAACTTCACCATATTCTTCCCCCTCATTGGTATACCATTTGACACCCTGACGGATTTTATAGGTATAGGTCAAACCATCTTTGGAAACAGTCCAATCTTCTGCAACTGATGGGACTAAATTTCCATATTGATCATTTTCTAGTAATCCATCAATAACATTACCTGTAATCTGCTTAGTGCCGACATTACCAGAAACTGTATAATCCAAAGTAACAGGATCTGATGAGAATACATAGGCATAAGTAACTGGTTTAGTTGCTTGTTTAGTTGCTTGTTTAGTTGCTTCTTTAGTTGCTTCTTTATTACCATTACCAGATGAACACGCTACTAGCACTGCTGCCGAGAGTACAGCAACTCCTGCTGCTAAGAAAACACGTTTTTTCATAAACAAACTCCTTTGCAATTTGTATAAGATTATTATAGCACTTTTATTAAGTAAATCAATGAAAACATTTCTAATATTATCATCAAAAGAATTAGGTAAAGCTCTTGCTAATCTTGATTTCTTCATAGTAGCATTTTTGTGATATAATAGTCTTATCTTTATATAGAGGTAAAGTTATGAAAGAAACTGTTTATTTTGGAACTTATACACGTCGTACTTCCCAAGGGATTTACAAGGCAGACTTCGATACAGAAACTGGTCAGCTTTCAAATCTAGAACTTTTTGCTACTGAGCCAAGTCCAACCTACCTTGCCTTTGACCAGCACCAACATTTATACACTGTTGGTAGTCAAGACGATAAGGGGGGAATTGCAGCCTATCAAACTAATGGTAACTTATTAAATCACGTCGTTGAAGAGGGAGCCCCCCACTGTTATGTTGCCGTTGATGAAAAGCGTGATTTGGTTTACGCGGCAAATTACCACAAGGGACAGGTCCTTGTTTATAAACGTCAGGAAGATGGTCGTCTTCTACTTAGTGATGTTGATCAACACAGTGGCCAAGGTCCACATGAAAATCAAGCTTCTCCACATGTTCACTATACAGATTTAACACCTGACCACTATCTAGTGACCTGCGACTTGGGTACTGACCAAGTAATTACTTATGATCTTGATTCAGAAGGAAAATTATCTAAGCTCTATACCTATCATAGCCAGCCAGGAGCAGGCTCACGCCATATTATTTTTCATAACCATTATAAAATCGCTTATCTCATTTGTGAACTCAATAGCACTATCGAGGTTCTAATCTACGATGGTGTTGGTGAATTTGAACGCATGCAAGTCATTTCAACTCTACCAGACGGTTACGAAGGATTTAATGGAACTGCTGCTATTCGTCTCTCTAAAGATGGTAAATACCTCTACGCTTCTAACCGTGGTCATGATTCTATCGTAGTATATACAATTCTTGCGGACGGTAGCTTAGAGTTATTAGAAATCGTTCCAACGCATGGTAAGACTCCACGTGATTTTAATTTGACACCAGACCAAGAATTTGTCATTGCTATCCATCAAGACTCTGACAATGCAACCGTCTTTAAACGCAATCCTGAAACTGGTCGTCTAGCAGAACTTTCCAACGACTTCCATGTTCCAGAAGCGGTCTGCATCAGTTTTGCTCCTTAAGAAAACATAAAAAATGAACTTGGTAACTCAAGTTCATTTTTTCTTATAGTCTTTTTCCGACATTGATACGATTAATAGCACGTTGCAAAGCAATCTTAGCACGACGTTCTTGGTCAATCAAGTGTTTGTCTTGTGCTTCTTCAATTTCACGCTCTGCTCGAAGTTTGGCACGTTCTGCACGACTAACGTCGATATCACGAGCACGTTCTGCAGAATCAGCAACGATTGTGATGGTATTATTGGCAATTTCAATAACGCCTCCGTTTACTGCAATCCAGTTCACGTGATCTTCATCATCAATACGTTTTACCTTTACTTCATCAACTGCTAAAACCGCAATCATATTTTCATGTCGTGGCAAGATCCCCATCTCACCATCCAGAGTTCGAACCGATACATAGCTGGCATGGTGATCATAGACGAGACCATCTGGTGTCACGATCTGGACAGTTAACTGAGCCATAGATCACCTCTTAAAATCCCATTTTTTCAGCTTTTGCAATCACATCTTCGATAGAACCTACACCACGGAAGGCATCTTCTGGCAAGTGGTCGTGTTTACCATCAAGGATTTCCTTAAAGCCACGAACAGTTTCAGCTACTGGAACATAAGAACCAGGCTGACCAGTAAATTGTTCCGCAACGTTGAAGTTTTGTGACAAGAAGAACTGGATACGACGGGCACGAGCAACCAAGGTCTTTTCTTCATCAGAAAGCTCATCCATACCAAGGATAGCAATGATATCTTGCAATTCATGGTAACGTTGAAGAACACGTTTTACTTCAGCAGCAACTGCATAGTGCTCTTCTCCAACGATTTCAGGTGCCAAGGCACGTGAGCTTGAAGCAAGTGGGTCAACGGCTGGGTAGATACCCAATTGTACCAACTTACGTTCCAAGTTAGTTGTTGAGTCCAAGTGAGCGAAGGCTGTTGCTGGTGCTGGGTCAGTATAGTCATCCGCTGGCACATAGATAGCCTGGATAGAGGTTACAGAACCCTTCTTGGTTGATGTGATACGCTCTTGCAATTGACCCATTTCCGTAGCAAGTGTTGGTTGGTAACCAACAGCTGATGGCATACGACCCAAAAGGGCAGATACTTCTGAACCAGCCTGAGTGAAACGGAAGATATTATCGATAAAGAGAAGCACGTCTTGGCCTTCCACATCACGGAAATATTCAGCAATTGTCAAACCAGTAAGAGCAACACGCATACGTGCTCCTGGTGGCTCATTCATCTGACCAAATACCATGGCTGTTTTCTCGATAACGCCTGATTCTTTCATTTCCCAGTAAAGGTCATTCCCCTCACGAGTACGTTCCCCAACACCGGTAAATACTGAAATACCACCGTGTTCTTGGGCAATGTTGTGAATCAATTCTTGGATTAAGACGGTTTTACCAACCCCGGCACCACCGAAAAGTCCAACCTTACCACCTTTTAGGTAAGGGGCAAGAAGGTCGATAACCTTAATCCCTGTTTCAAGGATTTCAGAAGAGGTAGACAACTCATCAAAAGTTGGAGCTTTTTTATGAATCGGCTGACGCTCTGCGTCTTCTGTAAAAGGAGCTTCCAAGTCAATGGTATCTCCCAAAACATTGAAGACACGTCCCAAAGTTTCTTTACCTACTGGTACAGAGATTGGACGACCTGTGTCCAATACTTCCATTCCACGAGTCAAACCATCTGTTGATTCCATGGCGATAGTACGAACCATACCATCTCCCAACTCTAAGGCTACTTCAAGGACGATTTTTGTTTTTCTTTCGTCATTTTTGTAGACGACAAGTGCATTGTTAATCTCAGGAAGTTTTTCCCCTGCTGCAAACAAGACGTCTACAACGGGACCGATAACCTGAGCAATTTTACCTGAACTCATCTCCTTCTCCTATTCTATATAAGATACTGTCAGTTCCTAGCTCAACTAGGTCCTAATACTCTTCGCAAATCTCTTCAAACCACGTCAGCGTCGCCTTA
This sequence comes from Streptococcus mitis, assembly GCF_946190335.1. Classification (GTDB taxonomy): domain Bacteria; phylum Bacillota; class Bacilli; order Lactobacillales; family Streptococcaceae; genus Streptococcus; species Streptococcus mitis_CH. The sequence goes on along the minus strand of NZ_CAMHZN010000002.1, from coordinate 126,218 downwards.
CCGTACTCAAGTACAGCCTGCGGCTAGCTTCCTAGTTTGCTCTTTGATTTTCATTGAGTATAAGTTCATTTTCATACGAGCTGGACTAGAGCCTATTCTAAGGCACTAGCTCCTGCTACGATTTCTGTAATTTCTTGTGTAATCGCCGCCTGTCTGGCACGGTTATACTGAATTGTCAAATCATTAATGACTTTCTTAGCATTATCTGTCGCTGTTTGCATGGCTGTCATACCAGCAGCATTTTCAGCTGTCTTGGCATCGATAATAGCCCCGTAAATCATACTTTCTGCAAACTGAGGCAACAACTGCTCCAAAATTTCTTCTCGGCTGGTTTCCAATTCAAAAGTTAAGCTGTAGTCTTCATCCGCTTCATTTGGATCCAAGTCAACAATCGGAAGCATTTGTTCCACACGCATTTGACTAGTTAGCGTATTGACATGGTGGTTGTAGCAAACATAGAGCTCATCAAAAAGTTCATTTTGGTACATTTCAACTGTTTTTGAAATAATCTTACGAACTTCATCAAAGCTAGGCTGATCCGCCAAGCCACGTAATTCATAAAGTGGTTGAATACCGCGAGCCTTAAAGAAATCAGCTCCCATTCCACCAATACAGATCATTTCAAAACCTTTACCGTCTGGATGGTATTCTTCTTTCAACTCCATAACGGCTTTCAGAATAGAAGAATTATAACCTCCAACCAAACCGCGGTCTGAAGTGATGACGATATAGCCTGTCTTCTTCACAGGACGGCTAATCAACATCGGATTGGTTGAACCACCAGCTCCATTACCATGGAGGATATCTGTCAAGAGTTTGCGGACTTTCTGAGCGTAAACTTGGAAGTTGCGAGCAGCTTCTTCAGAGCGACCAAGCTTAGCAGCTGATACCATTTGCATAGCATTAGTGATTTGACTCGTATTTTTTGTTGAGGCGATTTTTGTTTTAATATCATTTAGAGATACTGCCATCTGACACCTCTATTCTTATTGGAAGCTGGTTTGATTGAGAAACTCTGTAATCGCAGCATCCAAGACTGCTTCTTCTGGCAAGTCTTTTGTATCACGAATGGTTTCCAAAATCTCTGGATGTTGAGCATCAAAGAAGGCATGGAACTCTTCCTCGAAACGAACAATATCATCTACTGGAACAGTATCCAAGAAACCGTGTGTCAAAGCATAGAGAATGGTTACTTGTTTCTCAACAGGCAATGGTTTGTGAACAGGTTGTTTCAAGACTTCAACTGTACGACGTCCACGGTTCAACTTAGCCTGTGTTGCTGCGTCCAAGTCAGAACCAAACTTAGTGAAGGCTTCCAACTCACGGTATGAAGCAAGGTCGATACGAAGTGTACCAGCAACCTTTTTCATTGCTTTGATTTGTGCAGAACCACCTACACGAGATACAGATGAACCCGCATCGATAGCTGGACGAATACCTGCATTGAAAAGACCATCACCAAGGAAGATTTGTCCATCAGTGATAGAAATCACGTTGGTTGCGATATAGGCAGAGATATCTCCTGCTTGTGTCTCGATAAATGGTAGGGCTGTAATTGATCCACCACCAAGTTCATCAGAAACTTTAGCTGAGCGCTCAAGCAAACGGCTGTGAAGGTAGAAAACATCCCCTGGGAAAGCTTCACGACCTGGAGGACGACGAAGCAAGAGAGACAGTTCACGATAAGCTACCGCTTGTTTTGATAAATCATCATAAACGATCAAAACATGCTTACCTTGGTACATAAATTCTTCCGCCATGGCAACCCCAGCATAAGGAGCTAGGAAGAGCAATGGAGATGGTTGTGAAGCAGAGGCTGTCACAACGATTGTGTAGTCCAAGGCACCGTACTGACGTAGTGTTTCTACTTGTGTACGAACTGTTGATTCTTTTTGTCCAATCGCAACATAGATACAGATCATATCTTGACCTTTTTGGTTCAAGATTGTATCAATCGCAATGGTTGTTTTCCCTGTCTGACGGTCACCGATAATCAACTCACGTTGACCACGACCAATCGGTACAAGGGCGTCAATAGCTTTCAAACCAGTTTGCAATGGTTCTGATACAGACTTACGTTGCATAACACCAGGAGCTGGTGCTTCTACTGGACGAGTTTTATCAGTATGGATTTCTCCAAGACCGTCAACCGGACGACCAAGCGGATCCACAACACGACCAATCAGGCTTTCACCTACTGGGACTTCCATGATTTTACCTGTACGGCGGATTGTATCGCCTTCACGGATATCTGTAAAGTCACCCAAGATGATAATACCGACGTCTGTTGACTCCAAGTTTTGAGCCATACCATAAGAGCCGTTTTCAAAAATCAACAACTCTCCACTCATGGCATTTTCAAGGCCGTGAGCACGCGCGATACCGTCCCCGATATAGGTTACAACACCTGTTTCAGTCACATCAAAATTGGGTTTGAAATTTTCAATTTGTTGCTTAATTAAAGCGCTGATTTCTTGTGCGTTAATTGCCAAAAGAACACCACTTTCTATTTCAAATTTTCTTTAACAACTTTAAGTTGTTGTTTAATACTCACATCAATTGTCTTGTGATTGGCAAAAATGACAAAACCACCAATAAGACTTTCATCGATTTGTTCTTTTACACTCCTTACTTTAAGAGACATTTTTTTCTCAATCAAAGGGAGCAAGCGACTCTTCTGTTCATCAGTTAGAGGATGAGCAGAAGTAATCGTCACTTCAAATCGATTTGTTTCTTTTTCAAGTCGGTTCAAGCAATCTACAAGTACATCATAAAAAAGACTTGCTCTGTGGTTGTATGCCAGAACCTGGATAAAGTTTTGCAATAAAGGTGACACTGAGTCTTGGAAGAAAGCAATCGTTTTTTCCTTGTCAGACTCGTCTACTGCCACTTTTTTTAAAAAAGAAGGTAAACCTGTTTCTTCAGCAACTTGCTTGATTTGAGTCAAGTCTAAAAAGATACGGTCTTCTTCTCCTTTTTCAAGTACCAATTGGACAAAAGGTATGCTGTATTTTTCAATTACCTTTACTGTTTTCTTGTCCATTAAGCTTCTCCTAGCTGATCGATATACTGATCAATGAGTTCTTTATGGGCATGACCGTCAAGGTTTTGTGAGATGATTTTACCAGCTAAGCTGATTGTTAAATCTGCTACCTCACCCTTAACGCTTTGTAAAGCTTCAGCTTTGTTTTGAGCAATTTCTTGGTTTGCTTTTTCTTTTAAGCGTCCTGCTTCTAGTTTAGCATCTGCTAAAATACTAGCCTTACTTTTCTCAGCTGTTTCTTTCGCATTCTCAATGATTGTCTTAGCTTCTTTACGGCTACCAGCCAATTCATCTTCGCGTTTTTGAGCCAATACTTCCGCTTTTTTACGTGCTTCTTCAGCTCTGTCAATATCTGAAGCAATTTTTTCAGCTCTTTCTTCGAAAATGCTTGTAATATTAGACCATGCAAATTTTTTAATCAAGACTAGCAAAAGGATAAAAGAGCCAGCGATTAAAATAAAATTACCAATTAATTCACCTACTGTTACGTGCATCAGTTACTCCTTTCTACTCTTCATCATTAATTTTATTTCCTAGGTACATAGAGGATAATAGTGTAAAGACATAGGCCTGTACACAAGAAATGAACACGGAAAATGCAGTCCAAACTAAGTTTGTTCCAAATGCGATTGGATACCAAAAAATAGCCTGATGTGAAAGTAAGAGAAGCAAACTTGTCATTACTTCACCTGCAAAGATATTCCCAAAAATCCGCAAAGCAAGAGAAAGGAAATTCGTGACTTCTTCAAGTAGATTCATCGGTGTCATAAATGCAGGAGTTACAAAACCTTTTAGGTATTGTTTAATCCCACGACGACGAATCCCCTCAATATGCGCCATCACAATAATACAGAAAGACAAGACAAGGTCAAATGAAAGATTTGCAGTTGGCGATGTCCAAAGGTTTGTTCCATCTGTTGTTTGAAGTTTAGCCATCAAACCAAGATTATTGGCGATGACCATAAAAAGAAATAAGCATAAGTAAAAGAGTGAGTAATCTTTCATGTAGTGGGAACCAAGGTTAGGTTCTGTAAATCCATTTACAAAATCATAGAGATACTCTAGTACATTTTGTTTACCTTTGGGTTTCAAAGTCATATTACGACTTGCCCAATAGATAAATGCAAAAATCAGAAACACAGACAGCAAAGTCAAGGCTGTCAAAGTTAAATCAAAGGTAACAGGACCAATATTGATGGTTGGATTGATACTTTCTTCCATCTAACATTCTCCCTTCTCCAATTTATATTTCGTTATTTAATAATAAATGAGAAGACAAGAGTTACGAAGAAAGTTCCTTCAATAAAGGCAACCCCTAAAAACATCAAGCTACGAAACTCAGCGATAATATCTGGTTGGCGAGCAACTGATTTCAACAAACCATTCATCAACATACCCTCACCAAGAGATACACCCATACAGGCAAGACATAGACCAAAAAATGTTAAATTCATGACGAATTCTCCTTTTAATTAAAATTTACTTACTTAGTTTAGTCCTAAAAATTGGATTTGTCAACTTTTTACTAACATTGAAAGCGTTTAATGAAAATTATTTACAATTTTACTATTTTTAAGCATACTATATAGAAAACTTTGTAAAAAACTTGTAATAAATCCGACCATTATCTAGACATTTCTGAAAAATGTTGAAAAAATCCGAGATGAAATCTCGGATGGAAATTAATATATTTTCTTTAACCTAATGCTCTTTTAGTAAGTAGGATTAAAAGGAAATCTTTCGTTTCCTACATGTTTATTAAGCACGAACTGTGACGCTGGTTCCATCTTCCTTATAGAGATTGATGAGTCCTTCTTTTAATGCACGAACCATGTCTCCTGCTTGAACAGGTTGTGGAACCTTGATTGTCAAAAGTTCCATTGGATTTGGAGCACGGTCGATTTTATTGCCTTTGGCATCGTGCAAATCTTCGATATAAGTTTCAAAATGACGGAAACCTGGGCCATAAAACTCAACTTGGTCTCCTTCATTAATCACGTTCCGTTGGCGAATGGTCGCTGTTTGTGTCGCTTCATCATAAGAAACTACTTCAGCAACAAACTTGTACTCAGGAATTTTACGGCGAGCACCAAACAACTGCTCATTTTCAGATGGTGTACCATAGTAAAAACCTGTTGCTAATTCACGTTGGGCAACCTTCCACATCTCGTCCACCAAATCTTGTTTGATAGCTTCAAATTTTTCTGGACTTTCTAGATAAGCATCAACAGCCGCCTTGTAGCAGTTGGTTACTGTTGAAACATAGTGAATAGACTTCATGCGTCCTTCGATTTTTAGACTGTCCACACCATTTTCAATCATATCCGGGATATGGTCAATCATAGACATATCAACGGCTGACATTGAAAATTCTTCAGGAATTTCACCTTTCAAACTCTTGCGTTCTTGACCAAATGGCATATCGTAAAGATCGTACTTCCAACGGCAAGACTGAGAGCATCCACCACGGTTAGCATCACGCATACTCATGTGGTTTGAAAGTGTACAACGACCAGAGTAAGAAATACACATGGCTCCGTGGACAAAGGCTTCAATCTCAACGTCTGTACGTTTGCGGATTTCAGCTAATTCTTCCATCGAAACCTCACGCGCCAAAACGACACGAGTTAAGCCCAGTTCCTTCCAAAACTCAAGGGTTTCATAGTTTGTGGCACTTGCTTGGGTAGAGAGGTGGATTTCAAGACCTGGTGCTTCTGTAGCCGCAATCATAATCAAGGCTGGATCAGACACGATAACTGCCGCAATGCCGATATCACGTAGTTTACGGAACCACTCACCAGCACCAGCTTCATTTCCTTCGTGCATAACCATGTTGGCAGCCACATAAACCTTAGCACCATACTTAGCCGCAAACTGGACACCTTCTTCCATCTGTTCGAAAGTAAAGTTTCCGGCACGGCTACGAAGACCATAGGCCTGACCACCGATAAAGACAGCATCTGCTCCATACTGAACAGCTACTTTTAGCTTCTCTAAAGTCCCTGCAGGTGATAAAACCTCAGGACGTTTTAATGTTTTTGTCATGTTTTCTCCTATTTGCAATATAAAAGTTTGACGTTTTTCCTTCTCATTTTATAGTAAATAAGTGATAAAATCAAGCCTAGACAGATTGTTTTGACAATTCTAATCTTTTAATACTCTTCGAAAATCTCTTCAAACCACATCAGCTTCCATCTGCAACCTCAAAACAGTATTTTGAGAAACCTGCGTCTAGCTTTCTAGTTTGCTCTTTGATTTTCATTGAGTATATGATTTGCATAATGACTGATAAACTGTCGAAAATTAACCCAGTTTTAACAAGTAGCCCAAAAGTCTAGAAAAGTAAAAACCAGTATCCAAAGATACTGGCTAATTACACTACATAAATTAGTCCTTAGATGACTACTCCCACTCTACTGTTGCAGGTGGTTTACTTGTAATGTCGTAGACGATACGGTTAACGTGGTCCACTTCGTTTACGATACGTACAGAAATCTTTTGAAGAACTTCCCAAGGAATCTTTGCAAAGTCAGCTGTCATACCATCGATAGAAGTGATCGCACGGATTGCAATCGTATAGTCATAAGTACGACCGTCACCCATAACACCAACTGAACGAACGCCTGTGTTCACTGTGAAGTATTGCCAGATATCGCGGTCAAGACCTGCTTTGGCAATTTCTTCACGGAGGATAGCGTCTGATTCGCGAACTGTGTCAAGTTTTTCTTCAGTTATTTCACCCATGACACGGATCGCAAGTCCTGGTCCTGGGAATGGTTGGCGCCATACGATATGGTCTGGCATACCAAGCTCTGTACCAAGGGCACGAACTTCATCTTTATAGAGAGTGTTGAGTGGTTCGATCAATTCAAATTGCATGTCTTCTGGAAGACCACCCACGTTGTGGTGTGACTTGATAGTTTGAGCTGTATCTGTACCAGACTCGATAACGTCTGTGTATAAGGTACCTTGAGCAAGGAATTTCACATCTTTGAGCTTACTTGCTTCGTCATCAAAGACATACACAAATTCGTTACCGATGATTTTACGTTTTTGTTCAGGATCAGAAACGCCAGCAAGTTTATCAAGGAAACGTTTAGCAGCGTCTGCTTTGACAATATTCAAACCAAACTTACCACCAAGCATGTCCATAACTTGGTCCGCTTCTCCTTTACGAAGAAGACCGTGATCCACGAAGATACAGATCAATTGATCGCCAATCGCTTTTTGGAGAAGAACTCCAACAACTGAAGAGTCAACACCACCTGATAGACCAAGAAGGACACGTTTATCACCGACGGTTTCACGAATTTTTTGGATCTGCATATCAATGAAGTTATCCATTGACCAGTCGCCTTTAGCCTTACAAATGTTAAGGGCAAAGTTACGAAGGATATCATTTCCGTATACAGAATGACGAACTTCTGGGTGGAATTGGATACCATAAATGTGTTTATCTGGGTTTTCAATGGCTGCGTATGGGCAGTCAGCAGATGTACCTGTACGAACAAAGTCAGCAGGAATTTCAGTAACCGCATCACCATGGCTCATCAAAACAGTCTGCTCGTCTGGTGTTGATTCAAAAAGAGCTGATGGTGCGTGAGTTAGGGTTGATTGACCGTATTCACGATTCCCAGCATCACCTGCAGGAACAACTTTTCCTCCAAGTTTATGGGTCAATAACTGCATACCGTAACAAATTCCCAAAATAGGAATTCCGAGTTCGAAGATTTCTGGGTCAATATCGAATGAACCATCTTCGTATACCGAATTTGGACCACCTGAAAGGATAATTCCTACAGGGTTAATTTCACGAACTTCAGCAGCTGAAATTTTATGGCTCTTTAGTTCTGAAAAAACGCCAATCTCACGGATACGGCGTGAAATCAGCTGGTTATATTGGCTACCATAGTCCAATACGATGATTTTTTCTACATCTTGCAAATCAGTTGAAATGTTGCTCATCTTTTTCCTTTCTCAAAAGAAATATCTTTTTTCAATATTCTATCACAAATAAGGGCGAATTACCAACTAAACAAGGCGAAGTTTGACTTTTTCTAGTTTATTGGGGTACAATAGAGAAAAGATAGAAATGAAGTGAAAAATATGCTACCCGCTTATATGAAAATCCATGATCAGATTAAAAAAGATATTGACGAACATCGTTGGGCTATCGGGGAGAGGCTTCCTAGTGAACGAGATTTAGCAGAGCAGTTTGAGGTCAGTCGCATGACCCTCCGTCAAGCCGTATCTCTATTAGTCGAAGAAGGTGTTCTTGAGCGCAGAGTTGGAAGTGGCACCTTTGTATCCAGTACACGTGTACAAGAAAAGATGCGAGGGACAACCAGTTTTACTGAAATTGTCAAATCACAAGGTAAAGTACCCTCTAGCCAACTCATTTCCTACAGAAAAACCATTCCCAATGAACAGGAAGTTGCCAAGCTAGGAATTTCTCCTACCGAAAATATTATCCGAATGGAACGTGTTCGCTATGCCGACCAAGTTCCTCTGGTTTATGAAGTTGCTTCTATTCCTGAAAAATTCATTAAGGACTTTAAAAAAGAAGAAATCACTAGTCATTTCTTCCAAACCTTGCAAAAACACGGCTACCGTATAGGCAAATCACAGCAGACTATTTATGCTCGTCTCGCTAAGGAAAAAATTGCCCACTATTTGGAAGTTGAAAAAGGACATGCTATTCTTGGGCTGACTCAGGTTTCCTACCTAGAAGATGGTACTGCTTTTGAATATGTAAAAAGTCAATATGTAGGCGAACGTTTTGAATTTTATCTTGAGAATAATTAGATTACTAGGCAAAAACTCTCTGTCACGGACAAAGAGTCTTTTTTATTTCTCTAACAATAAATCTTTCAACGAAATCAAAGTGACTGCAATTAAAATCATTGCCATACCAAGAAAATCAATAGGATAAAATTGTTCATTCATAATTAGGAAGGCAAAGAAAACCGCCGAGATTGGTTCAATTGAAGCCAACAAACTTGACTTAACCGGTCCAATCAAACTGGCTCCCTTTAAGAAGGCTGTATAGGCAAAGACAGTCCCGATAAGAATAATGCCCGCAAAAGCGAGGAGAAAATCAAGACTAGTTGGGATAACAGTCCGTAGAACTCCTGTAAAAGGAAGGGCGACCAAACCTGCTATGACCATTCCCACACCAATGACCAAACTGCTCCCCCACTTCTTAATCAAGGATATGGGCAAAATGATATAAAGTGCGTAAGTCAGAGCAGAAAAGAGACCCCAGAACAGGCCTGCAGGTGTCATGGATAACTGGTCCAATTGCCCATGAGTTGCAATCAGGAAGGTCCCCCCAATGGCTAATATGATTGAAATAATCTCTCCCAGTGTCGGTGCCACCTTATCTTTGATACAGCTATAAATCAAAATCCCGACAGGACAAACATACTGAAGCACCGTCGCCGTTCCTGCATTGGTCTCCTGAATAGCAGTTAGATAGGCGAATTGGTTGAGGAAGAGACCAATTAGAGCAAAAATAAGAAGAGACAGCAAACTCTTTCTATCCTTTAAAAAGGCCAGCATTCTATCCTTTGCAGTAGCATAAGCCAAGACCATGAGAATCCCACCGGCGATTAAAAGTCGTAAGTTAGTTAAAACCAGAGACGAAATTCCATGTGCCATCAGGTATTGGCCACTCGTTCCTGACAAGCCCCAAGCAATCCCAGCCACAACTGTTAATAGAGTCCCTTTTAAACTGTTTGACATGTCTCTCCTTACTCTTCTTTGCGAATCAAGTCCATCACTTGATTGCGGTCTATAATCCATTGAGCCCTCTCATCCTTTTCATAGGTACGATTCGATAGGAAAATGACCGCTTCTTGCTTCTGACGATTCCACATGATAAAGGTACCTGTATAGCCCGTATGGTCTAGCCAATCTCCTTCCAAATTCCATGCTAAAGAACGTTCCTTGTCATCCAAAGTAGAAAAATTTTGACTCAAATCTCTTGCAAAATCATCTGCTAAATAGTGTTCTAAAAAAATTTGTAAATCCTTTACAGTCGAAAACAAACCAGCACTACCAGCATGTCTGCCTAGGAGGCGAGCCTTGGGATCATGTACCAGACCTGCCTCTACACCTCTAACTGTTGGAACAGCAAGTTCAACAGGACCAAACTGGGTTTCCGTCATTCTCCAAGGATTCCACACTTGTTCTTGTAAAATCACATCCAAGTCTTGATTAAAGATTCTTTCCAAGATAAAACCTAACAGCAAAAAATGGACATCCGAATAAAGAAAGGCTGACTGACTTCGTCTGTTGAGATGAAACATCGCGTCCTTTAATTCTGAGGCTGCTAAAAGATCCCTATTGGGAATAAAAGGATCAAGATCTGTAGAGTGGGTTAAGAGCTGGCGAATAGTGATGTCTGGATAATCACTTTCAGGTAAAAAATCGGTTACTGGTCTGTCAATATCTAATTGACCTCTTTCCCACAAGAAGGTGAGAACAGTACCTACCCCAACAACCTTGCTGACACTGGCTAGATCATAAACTAGTCCTGCCTCAGTCTGCAAGCCATGCTCTGGGTCACTCTGGCCTAAATAGAACTCCGTCCATTGATTGTCCTTAAAATACGCAAAAGAGGCTCCGGGATAAATCCCTGCCTCGATTTGTTCTTCTATTTTTTTAATAATCTTGGTCCACTTCATACTTCTTCAAACCACAATTCAACATTATTTCTATCTTTACCAAGGAAGAATTTTTCAGACTTAGGAATAAAATATTCGGTAGACTCAAACTTCTGGCGCAGACTTTCTATATCTAGTTCATTGACCAAGAACTTGAGCATAGATAAGTCCCAAGTAGCCGTATTGTCCACAGTCAAATCTTGACCCTGAGCTGGGATAAAATCAAGTGACACCCCAATTTCAGATACTTCCAAGAAACTTTCGATATCAGTTGGAAAATGTAATTCCATAGAAATCTCAAATTTACTTAAAGAAATTGACTCCAGATCTGTTTGAAACTCAGGTTTTTCTCCTACTTCTACTAGATTTTCTCTGTCATCTTCCGCATGAATCAAAACCAAATCATCTTCTGGAGAGTAAATTTCAAAAGCGTAGCCATTTTGACCTTTATATAATCGATGAATCGAATCTGTTTTAGCTAATAAGGCCTCGATTTCTAAGGGATTTTCCACCTTGACAATCAATCTAGCTAATTTTTTTCTTCCCTCTACCTTACGAGTGCGCATACTTGGAGCTTCTTCTAAAACCAGCTTTTCTAGACCTGTTTGATCACCTAGTGATAGAAAGGCTGATTCTTCTAACAAGGCCTTCATGCCAAGGGTTTCAATATAAAATGTTTCATTTAATTTTCTATTATTAACTTTTAAAGTAGGAATAATCCGTACAATCTGATTTACATTCATAAATTCCTCCAACTCTTTTATTTTAAAGGATTTTAGAATTTTTTACAAGAAATTATGCTCAGATTTACCTTTTTTTCGTAAAATTTCATCTAAAAAACCGAGGATTTCCTCGGTTTCAATTTCTTATAGGTAAAGGAATTTGAAGATAGCTACTGCCGCAATTGCTGCTGCGATTGGTGCTACTACTGGTACCCAAGAATACCACCATTTTGAATCGCCTTTGTGCTCACCAAGAACTGATTTTGGAAGGAAAGCATGAAGGAGACGTGGCCCCAAGTCACGGGCTGGGTTTAAGGCAGGTCCTGTAGGTCCACCAAGTGATGTTACCAAGGCCATAACAAGGAATCCAAGTGCCAAGTGAGCTACTGAAAGTCCTGAAGCAGTATGTGGTGCTACTTGAGCTTTGATTGCTAAATCAGAAAAGTCAACATTTTGACCTGCTTGGCTAGCCATTTGTTTCATGTATTGAAGCACTTCAGAACCAAAGAAGTTTTTAGTCATTCCAAGGGCTGCAAAGAAAAGAACAAATGATCCAACAAACTCATTTACAAAACCATTAACAGTTGCTGCAAAATGTGATTCTTTTGTACCTTGATCCAAACTTGAGATTGTTGAGAAAGTACCCAGGATATTGTTTGGATTTTCAGTTTTCAAGTAGTATGGGCGGTGTGTTGCCACAACCAAGGCTTGACCAAAGATAGCACCCAAAACTTGTGCAAGGATATAAGGCGCTACTTGCGCCCAAGGGAAGAGACCGCTGATTGCAAGTCCAAGAGTGAAGGCTGGGTTGATGTGGTTACCTGATACGTTACCAAACATCAAAGCTGGAATCATAACCCCCATACCGTAACCAACAGCGATAACGAGCCAGCCACTTTGGTGACCTTTCGTACCTTTAAGTTCAACGTTAGCAACTGCACCATTACCAAGAATGATCAAAATAGCAGTTCCCAAAAATTCAGTGGCATATTTAATTGCCCATGTGAAATCCATTTGATAGATTCTCCTTAAAATTTTTTAGACAATCCTTATTCTATCAATTTTTATATCTTTTAGCAACTACTTTTCCGAAAGATTATATAAGAAAGCGATTTTATTTCTTATAAAAAACAAAAGGATTAAGGAGGTGCATTTCCTTAATCCGAGAGTTCTTATTCTTGACGTTGTCCGAAATCTGCAATCATCTGCTCCATTTCTTGTCGACTCGGAGTTGTCAGCATATAAAGGTAATCTCCTTGAAGTTCTGCAAAGGCCGCTGGCATAATTTTTTTAACCTTGAAATGCTGGCTGTATTTAGCAATCAAGTCCTCCTCAGAATAGACATAATGAGCATTTGCACGACGTGATGTAGCCAAACAATACTGAGGTTCAAAGTCTGACGCTGGGAACTCTTCTCCTGCGACAATGGATGCATATCCACGATAGAGGTCCAAGGAATGGGCAAAGTTATAAACATCAATAGTGAAACCACCTGCAGGGCGGTTATTGTACTCAATGGCGATGTAATCATCCCCTTCGCGGAAAAACTCGATATGGAAGAAACGTTCTTTCATACCAAATTCTTTAACAATTGCCTCACCATATTTACGTAATTTGGGATCCATGTCCTTAAGAACATAGTAGGAATTGTCCATCTTGTAAATCATAAGATCAAGCGGTGTATAGGCGTAGTCAAAGGTTGTTGAAAAGACAATTTTTCCGTCCTTATCCACAAGACCATCAAAGGTACAAATTTCGCTAGAAGTGACAAATTTTTCAAAGAAATAAACGGTTGAATGGTCCCACTCTGCCTTGAAGTGATTGATATCGTCTTCTGTCTCAAGCTTAAAGGTGGCCGCTGCTCCCACTCCATTATCAGGTTTTGCAATCATTGGAAGGCCGATTTCTTTCACAGCTTGATCAACATCTTCTTCCGTATGGATAACAGCTCCAGGTACCACGGGGACACCTGCTTTTTTGAAAAGTTTCTTCATTTCAGACTTAAATTTAGTCTTTTTGAGGTCTTCTGGTTTGGCACCAAAAACATTGAATTGTTCTCTGAGTGTTGCGTCCAGTTCTAGCCAGTATTCATTATGGGACTCGATACGGTCAATTGGGCCATGTTTATAAAAGAGAAAAGCAACAGCGCGCTTGACTTCGTCTACATTTTCAAGATTGTCAACACGGAAATACTCAGTCAGGTTATTGCGCAAGGTCTCATCCAATTGCTCGTATGGTTCTTGGCCAATTCCCAAGACTGTGATGCCTTTATTAGCTAGTTCAATGGTAAACTGTTGAAAGTTTTGTGGATAGTAGGGAGAAATAACAAGGTAATTCATAAGTAACTCCTTTTATAAATAGAGATTGCCAAGGAAATAAGGCATTTGTTTGCGCCACCATTCCCAGTCGTGGGCGACATCGTGTCCCCATTCAGCAAACCAGGCTGGAATTTGTTTCTGGTCAAAGGCTTCTTTAAGCTTGTAGAAGGATGGCAAACCGTCTTGTTCCCAGGCTCCAAGACCCGTACACAGCACAATCTCTGCCTGACGATAACGATCAATAAACCAGCCGTCGTTTTGGTTCCAGATATAATCTACTGGCGAGTTTTGGTAAATAGCATCGTCATTGTAGTAATCACCGACAAAGAAACGTGAGTCGTAAACACCACTAAGAGCTATCACCTTGGTAAAGACATCTGGATGCTGAAGGAAGAAATTGAGTGCATGGTAGGCGCCCATGGAGCAACCTGTCGTCATCATACCATCAAACCAACCTGTCTTGTGCTTGATAAAAGGAATAGCCTCCTCAATCACATAACGCTCGTAGGCACGGTGCATCTCTGCTTGGTCATGACCATTTTTCCAAGTGGCCAACCAGCTCTCACTATCTACACTGGATAGGGTAAAGAACTGAACACGGCCTTCCTCGATAAAAGAAGCACAAGCATCAATCATGCCAAAATCATAGTATTCATTGTGACTACCACCTGATGAAGCAAAGACCACAACTGGAATCCCTGCATGTCCATAACGATTAAGGTACATTTCACGGTTAAGATTGCCACTCCAGTGGCTAAGGTTTTCAATATGCATTGGCTTTCTCCTTTTCTAACTTACCATTTCTCTGCAAAAAATCTCAGACAGTCTGGTAAATTCTCCGACCAAGGGATTTCACTATGGATGGCACCAGATTGAACTTTCAAGACAAGATTATCTAAGTGTACCCCACCTGCTATCAAATCATGGTAATACCGAAGAGACGAATCGATATAGGCTTGTTTGATATTACCAGCCATCAGGGTCTTGTCCGTATCATCTGCTTCTTCAGTTCCAACATAGATAAAGATACGCTGGTCAGGCGATAGTTTCTTGCGTTCAATATAGCGATTAAAGGCTACTTGATGGAGCCAGTTAGCAGATGAAAAGACCCCGAGACATCCAATTTGGTCTTGGTATTCCAAACCGATAAACTGGGTAATATTGCCTCCTAGTGAGGAACCAATCATAGCCGTATGCTGGCGGTCAGCTTTGGTACGGTAGGTCTCATCGATAAAAGGTTTGACCACCTCCATAACAAACTCGGCATACTCCACACCCTTACCACCAAACTGCTGCCCTGGGATAGGAGATTCTTGGAACTTCCAAGCCGCATACTCATTCATCCGCCCCATACCATCATTATCAATAGCAACGACAATCATGCGACTGATATCAGGATTGCGCTTAATAGCTGGGATAATCTTCCATGAATGACCAATGAAAGACTCCTTGCTATAAAAAACATTTTGCCCGTCATGAAAGTAAACAACAGGATAGGAACGATTCGTGTCTTTCTCATAATCTTTAGGCAGAAGAACACGCACACGGCGCTCCTTACCTGTATAAGGAACCTTGAGTTTGTGTTCTTTCATTTTTAAATAAAAGTAGGATTGATTCATTGTCAGAAAACTCTCTATATTCAAAATTTTATTTTATTATATCACAATTATAGAAAAAAAGTTAGTTTTTCTTCCGCTTTTGGAATTAAAAACTAACTTTTTCATCTATTTTTCTAAATTCTTCTGGATTTTCTGATTAGAGCAGATTGTCAATCAAGTCATCCACTTCATCTTTTTCAGCCTGCGGTGTAATCTCAGTAATCATGATTCCAGCCACAGCTCTCTCAACTAAACCTTCAACATCCATACGTGCTTCGTACTGCTCCGCATTCTTAATCTTAGGATTGGTCTTAGGACGGTCAGGTGCAAAAATGGTACAACAGTCTTCAAAAGGCTGGATAGAAATATCAAAGGTATCGATTGCCTGTGCAATATCGATGATTTCCAACTTATCCATGGTCACAACTGGACGGATGATAGGAGTGTTGGTAACTGCATTGATAGCCTGCATGCTTTCAAGGGTTTGGCTGGCTACTTGTCCTAGACTTTCCCCATTGATAATAACCAAACCATTTCGTACCTCACGAATACGATCGGTAATCCGCATCATAAAACGACGGGTCAAGGTCATGAGATAGGCTTCTGGCGCTTTAGCCTTGATTTCTTCTTGAATCTCAGTAAAAGGCACTTCGATAAACTGGATATTTCCCCCAAACTTGGTCAATTTACGAGTCAAATCCTGCGCTTTTTTAAGAGCACCAGGACTCGTGTAAGGTGGGCTGGCAAAATGAACCGCCTCGATATCTACCCCACGCTTAAGAGCTAGATAACCTGCAACGGGTGAATCAATACCTCCTGACAACATGAGCATCCCCTTACCAGAAGTACCCACTGGCAAACCACCTGCTCCACGAATGGTTTCATAGGAAAGATAAGCAGCTTCCTCACGAATCTCCACCTGAAGAGTGATATCAGGATTTTTCATCTGAGCTTGCACATTTGGAATGGCTTCAAAAACAGCTCCTCCAAGCGTTTGGTTGAGTTCACGACTGTCGAGTTCAAAGTTGTGGTCACTACGCTTGCTAGAAATCTTAAAGGTCATACCTTCCTTGTAGATGTCCTGCATAATCTCTTGCACAGAAGACTTCAGAACTTCTACAGATTTTTCAATCTTATAAACAGGGGAAAAGTTTTGAATCCCAAATACTTGTTTGAGCGATTCTGCTACTGCTGTGTAATCTGCTCCATTGAGGTAAGCATGGGCACGGTCGCGATCAGCGGTTACTTTTACCTGGGGATAGATAGACAAAACGTCTGAAATATTATTGCGAAGTTTATTAATGAAACGCATACGGTTTTTACCCTTGGTTGACAGCTCACCGTAGCGAATCAACATTTCTGAATATTGCATGAATGCTCCTATCTTACTTTTCTAGTTTGATTGTAAATTAATTTTAACTTGGTCAAAAACTGCTCGACCTGACTCATATCATTTTCAAGGTCTAAACTAAGACGCACAGCTGACTGGGCCTTATCTTTATCCACTCCCATTGCAATCAAGGTGCCTGCAGGTTTCCCAGCCTTGGACGAACAAGCAGAGGTCGTTGAGATGAAAATATCATAGTCTTCAAAAGCGTGAACGATGACTTCTCCACGAACACCTTTGATTCCAAAAGTCAGGATATGAGGGGCAAAGTCTTCCTCATCTGAGAAGATAAAAATATCTGGGTAGTCCAGAAGGGCTTGGCGAATCACTGCCTTCATCTGCCCAGTCTTGCTAGTAAAGATATCTAGCTTTTCCATAGATAAACGGAGAGCCTTGGCTGTCCCTGCAATTCCTGCCACATTTTCAGTTGTCGAACGATAATCTCGCTCCTGACCACCACCTGTTAAAAGAGGCGTAATCTTCTTGCCATACTTGATATAGACAAAACCAACACCACGAACTCCGTGGAACTTGTGACCAGAGAAAGTCGCGAAATCCACTCGTTCTGTCAGATACTTTTCAGTCGGAATCTTGGCAAGCGCCTGAACCGCATCAACGTGGAAGGAAATAGTCGGCTTGTCTGCTAACAGTTCTGAAATAGCTTGAATAGGTTGAATCGAGCCGATTTCATTGTTCACAGCCATGACGGAAACGAGGGTCGTATCAGGTCGTATCAAATCTGCTAACGCTTCAACATCCACAAATCCTTTGTTATCAACTGGAGCAAAATCCACTTCAAATCCTTGACTTTTCAACCAGAGGGCTGACTCTTTGACTGCCGGATGTTCAATGGCTGATACAATGATGTGCTTTCCAAATTGAGCTTTTTCAAAGGCCACACCCTTGATGACCCAGTTATCTCCTTCTGTCCCACCAGAAGTAAAGAAGATTTCATCGCTTTTCTTACCAATTAAATCTGCAATCTGTTGGCGAGAAGCATCTAAGATTCGTGTTGCCTGGTCCCCTAAACGATGAAGACTAGATGGATTTCCTAAAATTTTTGAAGCGACCTGCATATAGGTTTCAAGGGCTTCAGGATAGGGCTTGGTCGTCGCCGAATTATCAAAGTAAATCATGTTTTCTCACGCTTTCTAAAATCACTCCTTCTATTGTATCATGAAACGGAGCTTGCGACAAGAAAGGGCAATTCCTCTTTTTTTAAGATTTTTTTAAAGAAATGCGGTATAATAAATTTTAATTAAAGGAGAGAATGTATGTCTAATTATCGTAGAACTTCAAAACCAAAAACAGAACACATCAAAAAAGGCTTTACAGTCTTTCAAAAAACCGTTGCTACTATCGGTAGTATCCTCGGCTTAATTACCGCAAGTATCACGATCATGAACGCCTTGGATAATAACAAAAATACTAAAAAAGAACCTACGACAAGCCAGACGACAACCATTGTCAAAGAAATTCAAAAGGAATCCCCTCAGGAAAACACTAGTCCCAATAAGGAAAACAACACTTCTCAAGAAAAAACACAGCAAGAGGAAACACCAAAATCTAGCGTCAAGGAAGAGAAAAGAGAAGAGCAGAAAGCAGCAACTCAGGAATCTACTACTCCTGCTCCAAGTAAACCCACTACTGAAAATGAAAAACAGTCCAATACCCCAACTTCGGAAAATAAAACTAATCAATAATCACTAAAATAGCCTCCTTCCAAACCTGGAAAGAAGCTATTTTTTATTGTTGTAAAACTTTTCTTGGCTTGGTACCTTCAGCTGGACCAATGACACCTGCCATCTCAAGTTCTTCCATGAGACGGGTCGCACGGTTAAATCCAACTGATAAACGACGCTGAATCATAGATGCGCTGGCTTTCTGGGTTTCGATTACCAAAGCCTTGGCTTCTTCAAAAAGCGGATCTCCACCAGATTCACCATCTGAAAATTCACCTTCATTTTCAGAAACCTCACCTGGATCAAAACTCTCATCGTAGTCCGCATCAGCCTGAGCCTTGATGAAGTTTACGATGCGTTCAACATCATCATCCGAGATAAAGGAGCCTTGGAGACGAACTGGATGATTTTCATCGATTGGTTTAAAGAGCATATCTCCTCGACCAAGCAGTTTCTCAGCTCCATTTTCATCTAAAATAGTACGGGAGTCTGTTCCTGATGAAACTGCGAAAGCGACACGAGATGGGACATTGGCCTTGATTAGACCAGAAATGACATCAACGGATGGACGCTGGGTTGCAAGAATCATGTGGATACCGGCAGCACGCGCCTTCTGCCCAAGACGAATAATGGCATCTTCCACTTCCTTGCTGGCCACCATCATAAGGTCAGCCAACTCATCCACAATCACGACAATGAGCGGTAGCGGAATTTGCTTGTACTCAGACTGGGCATTGAACTCTTCTACCTTGGCATTAAAGCCTGCAATATTACGAACTCCTACCTTTGCAAAGAGTTCATAACGATTTTCCATCTCATCCACAACCTTTTGCAGGGCTTTGCTAGCCTTACGTGGATTGGTCACGACTGGAATCAAGAGGTGGGGAATATCATTGTAAACAGATAACTCAACCATCTTGGGATCGACCATCATAAATTTAACTTGGTCAGGTCTCGCCTTCATGAGGATGCTAGCGATAATGCCGTTAACGGCGACCGACTTACCTGAACCCGTTGAACCTGCGACTAGCAAGTGGGGCATTTTAGAAAGATCAAATGCTCTTGCAGTGCCATTAACAGCCTTCCCTAAAGGAATTTCCAAGAGATTTTCAGCTTTCGTTTGAGATTGTTCCCATAGTTCGCGGAAGGACACAGTAGCAATCTCAGAGTTGGGTACTTCGATTCCGACCAGGGATTTCCCTGGGATAGGTGCTTCGATTCGAACATCCTTGGCTGCCAAGGCTAGAGCAAGGTCGTCTGCGAGATTGGAAATGCGGTTGACCCTTACACCCACTGCTGGCTTGACTTCATACTTGGTTACTGATGGTCCAATTTCAGCCCGTTCAACTGTTACCTTGATACCAAAGCTAGCAAAGGTTTCTTCTAGAATTTTGATATTTTCCCGAACGATTTTCTTCTCTTTAGACTGGTCTTTTGGTTTATCTGGGGCAAAGAGTTGTAAGCTTGGAAGTTTGTATTCGAGGGCTTCCTTGGCTGAAAAATCGACCTGAACATCTTCATCATCTGAGCCATCTTCCTGTTCAGGGAATTCAAGTTCAGCTTGAGGCAGGATGATTTCTGGTTCCACCCACTCTTCTTCTGGAACAGGAGGAACGTCAAGCACAACATTATCAGTCAGAATTTCACCTGTTTCCATATCAACAGGAGTCAAATCGAGTAAGGCTTTTTCAGTCTCTTCTTGTTCTAATCTAGCATCTTCCTCAGCCTTTTGACGAGCTTTTTCTTCTTGTTTGACAAAGCGTTCCTCTTTTCGACGCTCATGCCCTTCCCGCCATTTGGCAAAGCCTCTACTGAAGAATTCAGCAATATCGTAAACAGACCAAGGACTGACTAGGAGGGCTCCAGCTAAAATCAAGATAGAACCAATAAAGTAGGTACCGATATTTGAGAAGAGAAAGGCGATTGGCATATAAAGAGCGACCCCAATCAAGCCACCTCCAGCAAAACTGGTTGTTCTAAAGCCAGTTAAATCCGTCACAACCTGAGCCATGGTCCCTTTTAATACCGACTTATCCAAACCATATTTCCAAACTAAGTAGGCCTCAAAAATCAAGAGCAAACCTGCAAATATGGTGAAAAAGCCAGATAGGAGCCCTTCCTGTTTTCGTATCCACTTGAAAAAGAAGAGATAGAGTAGGATGCCAAATATTGCCAGATAAGCTAGGCTACCCACCAGCAAGCGAATTAGATTGTAAAGGGTTATACCTGCAGCCCCTAATTTGAAGGCTGCGAAAATCAATAAAAGCGCGATTCCTAACGAAATCAACATCCGTTGAATCGCTTCTTTTCTTTCGAGTTCTGCTTTAGACGGTCTCCGTCTTGTTTTACTTGTATTCTTGTTTACCATTCTTCTATTATACCATATTTCACAGGCATTTCGGAAAGAGAAAAAGACTGCACCAAGCGGTCCAATCTTTTTATTTTCTATCTAATTTTTATGCTTGAGGTTTGCGTAGGTAACCATAAACCACACCACTTACGATTGCTCCTACCAATACAGAAACGAGGTAAAGAAGAGCATTTGAAGTAAGGGCAATCACGAAGATTCCTCCGTGTGGCGCCATAAGTTTGATACCAGTAAGACCAACGAGTCCACCTGCTACTGCTGAACCAAGGATGAAACTTGGGATCGCACGAGCTGGGTCAGCGGCACCAAATGGAATTGCTCCCTCAGTGATAAATGACAAGCCCATGATGATGTTTGTCAAACCTGAGTTGCGTTCTTCCTTAGTAAATTTATCTTTGAAAAGAAGAGTTGCGACAAAGATTGCAAGTGGTGGCACCATTCCTCCAGCCATAACTGCTGCCATGGCTACAGAACCACCTGAAGAAACAGACGCTGCAAGCGTACCTGTACCAAAGACATAAGCCGCTTTGTTAACTGGTCCACCCATGTCAACAGCCATCATTCCACCAAGGACGATACCAAGAAGGACAGCTGAACCTCCTCCAAGACCACCTAGGAAGTCATTCATAGCAGTGTTGATTGCTGCCATTGGGATATTAACAGCTAGCATGACAAATCCAGTCAAGATTGTTCCAAGAAGTGGCAAAAGAAGGATTGATTTTGCACCTTCAAGTGAACGAGGAACTTTAACGTATTTCTTGATAGCAAGAACTAAAGCACCTGCGATAAATCCACCAACAAGGGCACCTAGGAAACCAGATGAGACACCTGCAAGAGTTGAAGTTGCTTCACCACCTGCGGCATAAGGAATTTTACCAAAGGCAAAACCTTCTTTGGCAATAGCACCAGCCACGAAACCTGCTACCAAACCTGGTTTTTCAGCGATAGAGTAGGCAACATAACCTGCAAAGACTGGAAGCATCAAACCAAAGGCAGCTCCACCAATTTTCATGAACATAGAAGCTAGCTCATGGTAGGAACCAAGATTACCAAGATTTTCATTTGGAACACCCAAAGCACCGTCAATCAAGAAGGCAAGGGCAATCATGATACCACCGCCAATAACAAATGGCAACATTTGCGATACACCACTCATCAAGTGTTTGTAGAAGGCACCACCAAGACTTTGTTTTTCGTTAGAGGCTGTTGTAGCTTTTGTTCCATTAGCAGCACGATAAACTTCAGCATCTCCTGAAAGAGCCAAGTTAATTAACTCTTCTGTTTTACGGATACCGTCAGCAACTGGACGATTGATCAATGGTTTGCCATCGAAACGATCCATTTCAACTGCCTTGTCTGCCGCGATGATAACAGCTTTAGCCTTACGAATGTCTTCCGCAGTTAGTTGGTTACCAACACCGCTAGCACCGTTGGTTTCGACCTTAATTCCAACACCCATTTCAGCAGCCACTTTTTGAAGAGCTTCTTGGGCCATATAAGTGTGGGCGATACCTGTTGTACAAGCTGTAACAGCAACGATAAAGTCACCAGAGTCATTGGTAGGTGCTTGAACTGGCTCCTCAGCTTTTTCTGAAGCTTGGTTAAAAAGTTCGATAACTTGGTCAGCTGATGTTGCTTGACGAAGTTTGTCAGCAAAACCGTCTTTCATCAAGTATTGAGACAATTCTGCCAAGGCTGCTAAGTGAGTATCATTGGCACCTTCTGGAGCTGCAATCATGAAGAAGAGGTCAGTTGCTTGCCCATCCAAACTCTCATAGTCAACACCCTTGTTTGACTTGGCAAAGAGAACTGTCGCTTCTTTTACAGCAGCATTTTTACTGTGAGGCATTGCGATACCATCACCCAAACCAGTAGAAGTCAAAGCTTCACGCGCCAAAATTCCTTCTTTAAAGGTTTCAAAATCTGTCACATAACCGTGATCTGTCAAGCTTTTAATCATCTCTTCGATGACAGCTGTTTTTTCAGTTGCTTGCAAATCCAGCAACATGACATCTTTTCTCAATAGGTCTTGAATTTTCATCGTTTTTCTACCTCAACTTTTTCATATGTTTCTTTAATAAATTCTGTTGTTGCCAAGTCATCTGAGAAGGTGGTTGCTGTTCCACAAGCAACCCCCCATTTGAAGGCTTCTACTGCGTCTTTTGATTTGACAAATTCACCTGTGAATCCAGCAACCATAGAATCACCAGCTCCAACTGAATTTTTGACTGTTCCTTTGATTGGTTTAGCGAAGTAAGCTCCCTCAGATGTGACAAGAAGGGCACCGTCCCCAGCCATAGAGATAATGACATTTTGAGCACCTTTAGCCAGTAACTCACGAGCATATTTCTCAATTTCATCTAAACTTTCGAGTTTAACCCCAAAAATCGCTCCAAGTTCATGATTGTTTGGCTTGACCAAAAGTGGCTGATAATCCAAACTATCAATCAAGGTCTGTCCTTCAAAGTCACAGACTACTTGCGCACCAGTCTTGCGCGTCAAGGCAATCAAATCCTTGTAGATAACATTGCCTAGATTTTTAGCACTTGAACCCGCAAATACAACCGTGTCTTCTGCAGTCAAACTAGACAAAATAGCTTTCAACTCTTCTAACTGGGCTGGTTCGACAGTTGGACCCGTTCCGTTGATTTCTGTCTCTTGGTCTGCTTTGATTTTAACATTGATACGAGTATCTTCTGCCACTTGGACAAAACGCGTCTCGATTTCTTCCTCTGCCAGAGTATCTGTGATAAATTCACCAGTAAAACCACCGATAAATCCCGTAGCAGTATTTGGAATATCCAAGCGTTTCAAGACACGACTGACATTGATTCCTTTCCCACCAGCAAACTTATCATCACTGTCCATACGATTGACACTACCGACTTGGACTTGGTCCAAACGAACGATATAGTCAATGGATGGATTGAGTGTGACTGTATAAATCATACTTCTATTACCTCCGTTTTCTCCTTAATAGCCTGCAAGAGCTCATGCCCTTGACTTGTGATAACAATAGCTCGTTTGAGTGGTGCTACCTTAGCAAAGCAAGTTTGTCCAATTTTTGATGAATCCACCAAGACATAGGTCTGTTTGGCATTCTCCAAAATAGCTCGCTTCACAGCTCCCTCCTCCATATCAGGAGTCGTATAATAGCCATCGTCCACACCATTCATCCCGATAAAGGCACGGTCAAAGTGCAATTGGTTAATTTGGTTAAGAGCAACGCCCCCGATGCTAGCATCTGTTGCCATCTTGACACTTCCTCCAACCATGACAGTTGGAATCTGCTTTTCAACCAACTGTGCGGCATGATGAATCGAATTTGTCACAACAGTAATATTCTTATTGACCAATTCATGGATCAAAAAAGCAGTTGTTGTTCCAGCATCGATAAAGATGACATCTTGTTCCTTAATGAGAGAGGCTGCTTTCTGAGCCAGCAACTTCTTTTCTTGAAGGTTTTTGACAGATTTTTCTTGAATGGTTTCTTCTTCCTGCAAGGAATGGGGCAATTCTGCTCCACCATGCACGCGACGAAGCTTGTTTTCCGCTTCCAACTCATCCAAATCTCTTCGAACCGTTGATTCTGACGTTTCTAACAAACTAACTAATTTTTCTAGAGAAACTACATGATGTTGATTTAACTCCTCTAAAATCAGTTGCTTCCGCTCTGTTTTTAACACTGAATCACCTCCTGTTATCGTTTACACTATTCATTCTATCACACTTTCTTTCAAAGTCAAGCGCTTTTTGTCATTTTCTTTCAAAATCTATCATTTTTCTTATTTCCAAAATTTTTATTGCAAGATAAGAGCCTTTATGGTAGACTATTTGAGTAAGTATTGGAAGATTACTCAAGAGGCTTAAGAGGCCGTGTTGGAAACGCGGTAGGCGTGTAACAGCGTGCGTGGGTTCGAATCCCATGTCTTCCGTTTATTTTAAAAAAGATACCCAAGAAATCTTGGGTATCTTTTTTCTTATATGCTTGTTTTATAACTCGGGTGAATTTCTTAGAAAATATCAAATAACAATTTCACATTGAGAATTGTTAAGATAATGGAAACGATATAGCCAAGGATGGTATTCCATTTGGCATTGGTAAATTCTCCCATCAGTGATTTCTTAGAAGTTAGATAAATCAGTGGGAAGATTGAAAATGGAAGAGCAATCGAAAGAAAGACTTGTGAATAAACCAATAACTGATCTAATGTTTTTTCCTGATGACCAAACAGAACCGCTACAATCATGACAGGCAACAAGGCAAAGAGACGAGTTGCCAAACGAATGAACCATTGAGGTAATCTCATATGCAAGAAACCTTCCATAACGATTTGTCCAGTCAAGGTACCCGTAATTGTCGAATTTTGACCACTGGCTAATAAAGCCAAGGCAAACAAGGTTGATAAGGTCGAGCTAGCTATAGCTCCTGCAATAGTAGAATCCTGCAAGGCATTATACATTTGAGAGAAGGCAGAAATCTCAGATGCATGGCCGAAAAAGAGAGCCGCCCCGAGAATTAATAGAAGGGAGTTAACCACAAAGGCCAAGGATAATTGGAGATTTGAATCCCAGGTCATAAAGCGCACGGCTTTTCGAACATCATTCTTGTCCTTGTGATTGATTTTCCGAGTTTGTGACAAGGAAGAATGCAAATAGAGGTTATGGGGCATAACCGTTGCTCCCACGATCCCTAGTGCCAAGGTTAATTGACTTTCATGCCCTGGCAAGGGACTTTCAAATAAGGTTGCATTCGGTAGATAACCCTCAACGATTCCTTGGAAGCTTGGATGTGACAAAGCTACCAGATAGGTAAAAATTGCTAGAATGGTTAAAATCAGTGTTGTCACAATAGCTTCAATCTTCTTAAAGCCAAATTTCATCAGAAGCAATAAGAGAAAAACATCCAACACGGTCAAGAGAATTGCTATCATAATCGGAATCTTAAAGAGAAGATTGAGAGCAATCGCTGAACCTAGAACTTCTGCCAGATCTGTCGCCATCAAGGCTAATTCTAAAATCACCCATAGACTATAACGAAGCCATTTAGGTGAATGATGAGCCGTTGCTTGAGCCAGGTCCATCTGGGTTACAATACCAAGCTTTCCTGCCATCTGCTGAAGTTGCATGGCAATGAGAGATGAAATCAAGATAACAAACAAGAGACTATACTTATAGGAAGCACCACCGACTACACTGGTAATCCAGTTTCCTGGATCCATATAACCAACTGCGACAAGAGCACCCGGACCTAAAAAGGCATTTAAATTTTGCCAGAAATGATTGTTATTTGGAGTATCGATAGATTGATTAATCTCAGAGAGTGACACTTTTTTATGAGAAGACATAGATACTTACCTCTTTCTAAACCTACTTTTTCATTATTTTCTATTAGAGAAAAATAAGATTGACTTTAAACTATTAAAACAATGAAAACTATATGAAAAACATTTAGTTTTTTCATTATTTTTCTTAAGGCACCTTAATTATAACAGAAAATATGATAAAAACTTAAGAAAATTCAGGACTTGATTTAATATTTAGGATACAACAAAATGTTGTATTCTTTTTTTGCAAAAGAATACCAAAGAATAAAATAAAAAACGTTGTAAAAACAACGTTTTAGAAAGATTTACAAAACAATGTAAATTATCAATGGAGCCGGTGGGAGTCGAACCCACGTCCAAACATCTGCTAACATATTTGTCTACAACCATAGGTTATGTATTCGTTTAACAGTCCCTCGACACATAACTCAAGCCTAGAAACCGCGAGTCTATCAATCTCTTATCAAGCCGCTAGACAAGACTTGATCGTATCTCGCTAATAATAAGACCTGTCATTGAACACGAGCAATCCAAATCGGGTCACGCCTGCTGGTTTTTAGGCAGCTAGAGCGTAAGAAGTGTTATTTTTTGCAGTTATATTTAACTGAGCGTTTACGTCGCCACACGAGTCGCAAAATATGCCTCATAATGCCTGTCGAATCCGTAACGACCCCAAAAGACAGTAAAACCATTATACCTTATCTAACTCAAAAATGCAAAAAGGAAATCAACTAACTAAAAAAGATAGTCTTTCAAGGCTTTAGTCAAAACCTGATAACCAGCAACACTGAGATGCAGCCCATCAGTTGTATATTCTTTTTTGAGTTGGCCTGCTTGGTCTGTCAAACTATCAAAAACTGGCACAAATTCTACCTGCATATAGGCAGAAGCAAGCTCTTGATAGGCTTGATTCCATTTCTGAATTTTTTCATTCGTGCGGATATAGACTGTCTGCTTGTATTCCTCTCCCTCATTGACTGGCAAAATAGAAAGCAATTTCATCTCTGTCAATGGATAATCGCGAGTAATGGATTGTATGATAGCTTCGAGATTATTGAGAGCCTCATTCACAGGCACATCTTTTCCGATATCATTTGTCCCAATCAAAAGGACAATTTTATCTACTGCTCCACCGTAAAGATGCGCATCTAGATTCTCTAGTAACAGCCCTGTCTGATAACCTCGAATACCTCGATTGACAATCGTCTTCGAAGTCCCAAATAGTTCCTGCAGAGGATAATATTCGACAATGGAATCACCAATAAAGAGAATATCTGGCTCTACAACTGAAACCTGATTTAAGTGACGATACTTGGTTTGGATTTTTTCTTGTTCCTTTAGTAACCAATTTTCTAATAACTGTACTGCCACTTCATTCTCCTTTTTCTAACCAGTTTTCCAAGACTTGATAAACTCCTCCTTGGCTATTGGCTGGCGCTAGAGCAGTAGCCACAGCTTTGGCTTTATCATCAGCATTTTCCATCGCATAGGCAATTCCAGCCATTTCAAGCATTTCAACATCATTTTCACTGTCACCAAAAGCCATAATTTGTTGGGGGTTCAAGTCCCAACGCTTGAGTAATTCTTCCAAGCCCCATGCTTTATGAATCCCAGCTTGAAGGATATCAATGCAACCATAGCCACTCGATACAGCACGAACACAGCCATCAAAGAGGTCATTGATTTCTTCCAAAACCGAACTCAAACGTTCCTCACCAACAACCATACTCATCTTGAGAACACCACCAAAGAGGTCAGATGTTAACTCATCCACAAATTGCATCCGTTGGTAGAATTTTTCAATCATTTCTGGAGTCATAAAACTTTCAAGATCTGTAAAAATCGTACCTTCTTTGACGAAACCACCCTTCATCCCCGTCACAACAAACTGATCCTGACACGCTCGACCCTTGAAATGAGCCAAAGCCTTATCGACAATGGCATCATCCCAAGTCTGAGACTGAATCAATTCATTGTTTTCAAAAATACGAGCACCGTTTGCAACAACCAGAACCACTCGATCGACCAAGTGCTCCAGTAGTTGCCTCATGCGATGAATTTCATTCCCAGTCGCAATGACAAAACGAACACCCCTTTGATCCAACTGATCTAAAATCTTTTCCAAGCGTGGGAGATCGAGCTGACCTCTAGCATCCAGCAATGTCCCATCCATATCTGTCGCAATTACCTTAATCGTCATTTACTTTCCTCTGGATTCAAGCTAATCCCACTTCAATCCTACATGTTCGTTCATTTCTTTATAGGCTGTATCAATTCGTTCCTTAGTCGCTTCATCTAACTGGTCACGATGACTACCACCTTCGATAAAATCTTCTAAGATATAGGTTTGGTAAAGGAAGAGTGGGTAACCTTCTGGAGAATAGGTTCCTTTAGGTGTACGATTTACCCAAGAAGGATGTGCTTTGGCAGTTTCGATTGTCGTCTTACCGGCTTTTTTCTTAACAGTCACATCCATGAGCACACCACGCTCTGTCCACTTAGCATTCTCTTCATCTTGCATGGTTTCAATTCGTTGATTGGAAATGAAGTTCCCCATTGAATAGATAATGAGTTTCTTGTCTCCATCTTTTTCAACCGTTTCAGATGGTTCAACTACGTGAGGGTGCCCTCCAAAGATAATATCAGCTCCCCAATCGATCATCTTGTGATAAAGAGCCTTTTGTTCTTCAGTTGGTTCCAAGCGATACTCCACACCCATTTGAGGCATGATAATGGTGATATCTGCTTCCTTCTCTGCTCGTTCAATTTCAGCCTTCATCTTGTCTTCGTTTAGGTCTGAAAGATAGCGGTTATAGCCTTCTTGAGAAATACTTTGCTCAATTCCATTAAATCCATAAGAATAGGCCAAAAGTGCAACCTTAATACCGTTCACTTCCTTGATAACCAGTGGAGCTTGATCACGGGACTCATGCGTATACACTCCAATAGGTGTCATTCCTGCCTTCTCAATAGCATCTGCTGTTGAAACGACACCTTCTATTTGTGAATCTAGGATATGGTTATGCGCCAAGTCTAGCACTTGATAACCGGCATCCTTGATAGCATCCATGACTTCTCCAGGTGCATTAAAGAGAGGATAACCTGCCAAATAGTGGTCCTTGTTAACAGTACCTTCAAAATCACCTATAATCAGGTCTGCTTGTTTGAGCCATGGTTTCACATAATCAAAATTTTCATGAAAATCATAGGTACCATCTTCTTTTAAAGCAGAACGATAGATAGGAATATGATAGAGGAGGTCCCCGTTGGCCATAATTCTAGCAGTTTTTTCCTCTTCCTCATCTTTAGCATTTTGATTCGTCTTATTTGCTTCTTGAGAAATGGCATCCTTTTTTTGACTGGTTAAGGGGATTCCTTGGAAACTTTCAAACAACAAGACCAAGCCCATTGATAAAGCAACTGCTAGCAAGAGTATTGCCACAAATCCCTTATTACTCCACTTGCGATAACTCCTAAAAAAGTTTACAAAGCCTCTCACAAAATGAAAAACTGGTCCACGTTTATATCTATCTTGTCTTCTCTGCATCTTCATTCTCCCTGCTTTCTAATGCAAGCCTTTTCTTTTTATTATATCACAGATAAGTAATTCTTTCACAATTGAATCGAACCTAGTAGGCATTTTCTATAAAAGCTAGATGCCGAAATACTTTCATTCCTTGTCATTTTGTGATATCATGTAGAGGTAATGAAAGGAGAGAAAATGTCTGCTATAGAACGTATTACAAAAGCTGCTCACTTAATTGATATGAAAGATATTATTCGCGAAGGGAATCCGACTCTTCGCGCGGTTGCTGAGGAAGTCACTTTCCCCTTGTCTGACCAGGAAATCATCCTTGGCGAAAAGATGATGCAATTCCTTAAACATTCCCAAGATCCCGTGATGGCTGAAAAAATGGGGCTCCGCGGTGGTGTTGGACTGGCTGCTCCCCAGTTAGATATCTCAAAACGTATTATCGCTGTTTTGGTGCCAAACATTGTCGAAGAAGGCGAAACTCCTCAGGAAGCCTACGACTTGCAAGCCATTATGTACAATCCAAAAATCGTCTCTCACTCGGTTCAAGACGCTGCTCTTGGCGAAGGAGAAGGTTGCCTATCTGTTGACCGCAACGTTCCTGGCTATGTAGTCCGCCATGCTCGCGTTACTGTTGACTACTTTGACAAGGATGGAGAAAAACACCGTATCAAACTCAAAGGCTACAACTCCATCGTTGTTCAGCATGAAATTGACCACATTAACGGTATCATGTTTTACGATCGTATCAATGAAAAAGACCCATTTGCAGTTAAAGATGGTTTACTAATTCTAGAATAAAGAAAATCCCGTTGCAAGACGGGGTTTTGTGTTATAATAGAGGCATGAAAACAAATGATATTGTCTATGGCGTCCATGCCGTTACCGAAGCCCTCCTTGCAAATACTGGAAACAAACTCTACCTCCAAGAAGATCTCCGAGGTAAGAATGTTGAAAAAGTCAAGGAACTGGCTACAGAAAAGAAGGTGTCCATTTCTTGGACTTCAAAAAAATCCCTCTCTGAGATGACTGAAGGTGCTGTCCACCAAGGTTTTGTTCTACGAGTGTCTGAATTTGCCTATAGCGAGTTGGATTACATTCTAGCAAAAACACGCCAAGAAGAAAATCCACTTCTATTGATTCTGGATGGTCTAACTGATCCTCACAACTTAGGCTCCATCTTAAGAACCGCTGATGCGACCAATGTTTCAGGTGTCATCATTCCCAAGCACCGTGCTGTCGGAGTAACTCCTGTCGTTGCCAAAACAGCCACAGGTGCTATTGAACACGTTCCAATTGCTCGAGTGACCAATCTAAGCCAAACTCTGGACAAACTCAAGGATGAAGGCTTCTGGACCTTTGGAACGGATATGAACGGTACTCCTTGCCACAAGTGGAATACAAAAGGGAAAATCGCCCTCATCATTGGAAATGAAGGAAAAGGCATCTCTAGCAACATCAAAAAACAGGTTGATGAGATGATTACCATTCCGATGAATGGACATGTTCAAAGCCTTAATGCCAGCGTTGCTGCAGCCATTCTCATGTACGAAGTTTTCCGAAATAGACTATAAAAAAAGTTTCCAATCAGATGATTGGAAACTTTTTTATGATTATACTCAATGAAAATCAAAGAGCAAACTAGGAAGCTAGCTGTAGACAGCTCAAAGCACTGCTTTGAGGTTGTAGATAAGACTGACGAAGTCAGCTCAAAACACTGTTTTGAGGTTGTGGATAGAACTGACGAAGTCAGTACCCATACCTACGGTAAAGCGAAGCTGACGTGGTTTGAAGAGATTTTCGAAGTGTATTAACTATGTTCGGTGATAAACTTGTAAGCTTCTTGACCAGCAATAGCCCCATCTCCAACTGCTGTTGTTACTTGGCGAAGGTCTTTCAAGCGAACATCTCCAACGGCAAAGATACCATCAACTGCAGTTTTCATGTGGTTATCTGTCACAATCCAGCCTGCCTGATCTTGGATATTCAATTCTTTAACAAAATCGCTAAGAGGGTCCAAACCAACATAGATAAAGACACCACCGAAGGCTTGTTCTGTCACTTGACCTGTTTTCACATTTTCAAAGACGACAGATTCTACTCGGTTTTCACCCTTGATTTGCTTGACTACAGAGTCCCAGATAAAGCTGATTTTCTCATTCGCAAAGGCGCGGTCTTGTAAAACTTTTTGGGCACGAAGTTGGTCACGACGGTGAACAATGGTAACAGTCTTAGCAAAACGAGTCAAGAAGAGGGCTTCTTCAACAGCCGAATCTCCACCACCGACTACCAACAAATCTTGGTCACGGAAGAAAGCACCATCACACACGGCACAGTAGGAAACACCACGACTGTTCAGTTCTTCTTCTCCAGGTACTCCCAAAGGACGGTGTTGAGAACCAGTTGCTACGATAACTGTACGTGTTTCATATGTTTGGTCATCGGTCATCACTTTCTTAAAATCACCATGGTCTTGGACATTCTCAACATAACCATAGATGTGCTCAACACCAAGATTTTCAAGCGGTTCAAACATTTTTTCTGCCAATTCTGGTCCACTAATATTAGCGTATCCAGGGTAATTTTCAATATCAGATGTATTATTCATCTGACCACCTGGCAGACCGCCTTCAATCAAGGCTACTTTCAGATTGCTTCGAGCAGCATACAAGGCCGCAGTCATCCCTGCAGGTCCAGCACCGATAATAATAGTATCGTACATATAGTTTCCTTCTTTCTTATTGTAACTATCTTTATTCTAACTCTTTCTTGTCAATCAAGCAAGGATTATGCCTTGAAAACAAGAATTAAACTCATAACCGCAAAGGATAATACTGGAACAACCAAGACCCCAATCATAATCATATCATAGAGATGGGCTTGGCGAGCCTTGGCTGTCTTATCAACTCCCGACATGGCTCTTAGTCCAATCCAAATCCCTAAAAAAATCAGGACGAGGATGGTGGTCAAGATCAAACTCTCGAAATATAAAGAAAATAGTTGCAGTAGCATGATTTCTCTCATTTCTATCTTTTTTAAAGAGTAAACTCAGCTAGTCCAGCTAACTGAGTTTTCTTTTATCTATTATATCAAATATAAGTCCGTTTGTAACTAGCGAAGAATTCTTTTGTCCGCTCTTCTTTAGGATGGTGGATAATCTCATCCGGTGTTCCAGACTCAATGATTTTCCCCTTATCTAGGAAGAGAATCTTATCAGCCACTTGGGCTACAAAGGACATATCATGACTAACCAAAATCATGGTTTGACCTGACTTAGCAGCATCTGCAATAGACTTCTCTACTTCACCAACCAATTCTGGGTCAAGGGCTGAAGTTGGTTCGTCTAAGAGCAAGACATCCGGTTTCATGGCAAGCGCACGCGCTAGGGCAACCCGTTGCTTCTGTCCACCTGATAAATGGCGAGGATAATGGTTCTCACGATCAGAAAGCCCAACCTTAGCCAACTCTTCCTTGGCAATCTTAGTTGCTTCTTGGTCAGATAATTTCTTGACAACAACTAAGCCTTCTTTCACATTATCAAGTGCTGTACGTCGTTCAAACAAATTAAACTGTTGGAAAACCATGGACAGCTTGCGGCGTAGGGCTAGGATTTCTTCCTGAGTGATTTTAGAAAAATCAACTGAGAAATCATCAATCTGAATTGATCCACTGTCAGGAGTTTCAAGATAATTGAGACTGCGAAGGAAGGTTGATTTTCCAGCTCCTGAAGAACCAATCAAGGCTACAACTTCCCCTTTTTGGATATCCAAGTCCAGATGATCCAAGACAGTCTGTCCTGAAAAGGATTTGCTTAAATTCGAAATCTTAATCATTAACGAAGGTCTCCTTTCACATCTGTTTGCACTGTATCAGGTGCGGAAATAGCCATTTTTCTCTCGATGAAACGTCCGAGGCTTTCAATTCCAATATTGACTACCCAATAAACAAGGGCAACGGAGATGAAGCGTTCAAAATAGCGGTAATCAGCTCCACCCAAAATCTGAGCTTGGGCAAAGACTTCCACAACTCCTGCACTAAAGGCTAGGGACGTTCCCTTGGTCAAGCCGATTAGGGAATTGATCAAGGTTGGAGTCGCTACAACGGCCGCATTTGGAATAATCACGCGACGATAAACTTGTGCTCGCGTCATACCCAAGCTGCGTGCCGCCTCAATCTCACCAGGATTGACTGAGAGAATGGCTGCACGAATGGTTTCACTCGCATAAGCTGCCTCATTAAAAGCAAAGGCAACAATCGCAAAAGCAGCGGCTGGAATAGCATTGATATTGAGACCAGTTCCCCATTGCTGATTGAGGGCTTTCAAAGCCAAAGGGATTCCGTAGTAGGTCAACATGAGTTGCACCAAAATCGGTGTCCCTTTTAAGAAACTAACAAAGAAGGCCTGCAAGGGATATAAAATCTTGACACGATTGATCTTCACAATGGCAAAAAGAAGTGCCAAAACCAAGCCAAAAAGGGCACCACCAATTGTCAACATAATCGTTGTTGGAAGCTGTTGGACAATTCTTGGAATTCCATCAAAGACCGAACGCAAGCTAAAAAGCTTGCCATCCGGAATCAATTGCATCAAGTTTTGGTACCAATCTGATGCTAAAATCGTTGTAACATTCATAAAAACATCCTCTCCTGATAATGATTCATTCTACCATACTTCTGCCGTCAATGAAATTATTTGCTACGGTCAGATACAGACTTTGTCCACCTACTAGTTTATCATACTTTGAAACAGGGAGGTTATATATTTTATCTATCAAAGAGATAAGTAAAAACTATTTCAATCCCAATTCTTCATAAGGTTTTCGATAACCAATTTGCTTAACAGTTCCATTTTCTACTAAAATGGGCCGTTTTAACAACATACCGTCGCTTGCTAGTAACTCAGCCGCTTCTTGGTTTGACAGGCTTCCTACCTTATCTTTCAGCCCTAATTCACGGTATTTGATTCCACTGGTGTTGAAAAATTGCTTCAACTCGAAACCTGAGGTCTCTAGCCAGTTTAAAATGACTTCTTGACTAGGTGTTTCTTCCACGATGTGAACAGCTTTGTAGTCCACACCGAGTTGGTTTAATTCTTGTTTTGCTTTTTTACAAGTTGAACATTTTGGGTATTCGATAAATTCTAACATGTGTTTCACCTTCTATTCTATATCTTTAAAATCTGCGCCTTCATGCTCCAATAGCCATGCTTTCTTTTCCACACCTGCAGCATAACCTGTCAGACGCTTGCCTGCTCCTAGCACACGATGACAAGGTACTAGGATAGACCAAGGATTGCGCCCCACTGCTCCACCAATTGCTTGAGCAGAAGGCACTTGCAAATCTTGTGCGATTTGTCCATAGGTTACTGTCTGACCATAAGGAATTCCCTGTAAATAGGACCAAACTCTCTTTTCAAAATCCGTTCCGATTGGAGCCAAGGGCAGGTTGGATAAATCCTGAGGCTTGCCTTTAAAGTAAGCATCTAAGCAAGCAATAACTGGGTCTAAAATGGGATGACTAACAACTTCTTCTATTATTTCATACCCTAGTCCCCTCTCAAAATGCTTCTGCTCATGCACCCAAATGCCATACAGATATTGCTCGTCGGCAACCAAAGACAAGGTTCCTATGGGCGAAAAGTAGCGCATTTTTACGTACTTCTTTTGCATTATTTCTTCAATTTTTGATAGGCCAAGCGTTCGCCATCAACTGGAACCTTACCAACCTGTTTAAATCCAAGCTTTTCAAAAATATGTTGCATAGCCTTGTTTGCAACATGCGTATCTGAGCGAAAATCCAGGTAATCAAATCCTTCAATCAAGCCTTCTAGGAAAGTCTGAGCAACCCCCTGTCCCTGGACATCTGCTGCCACAGCAATACGGTGAAAGACTAGGTACTCTGACTCTCCAGCTTGCCATTTTCCTTCATAAATGGCTTCATAGGCTGCCTCTGGACTCTTGGTCACAGCTGCATAAGCTAGTAGTTCTCCCTCTTCCAAGGCTACGTAGGCTTGACCTGAGATAATATCCTCAATAATAATATCAGCATTTGGATAACCATTTTGCCACTGGTCACTACCAGCATCCGCTAAACATTTTTTAGCATCCTCCATCACCTGCATGATGGCATCTACTTCATTTGGAAAAGCTAATCGAATCTCCATCTTTTCTCCTCATTTCTGACTAGTTTCTCCCATCATAGCATAATTTAAGCCTTTTCACAAGCAGTTAAAACTTGACTTTCTGTTTTTGTTATTTTATAATCTAGTTATTGAAACTAGATAAAAAGGAGTTGGAAATGAAAATTACCTTTTCCTACCCAAAATGGGCAGAAATTCCAAACATTGACCTCTATCTGGACCAGGTTTTACTCTATGTCAATCAGGTCTGCGCCCCTATCTCT
Source organism: Streptococcus mitis (assembly GCF_946190335.1). Lineage (GTDB taxonomy): Bacteria > Bacillota > Bacilli > Lactobacillales > Streptococcaceae > Streptococcus > Streptococcus mitis_CH. The sequence goes on along the minus strand of NZ_CAMHZN010000002.1, from coordinate 90,172 downwards.
CCTGATAAAGACAAGGGCCTGACAGCATCCATGGTCAACAATTATGTCAAACATGGTTACCTGACAAAGCCTGACAAGAAAAAATACCAACGCCAACAGATTGCCCGTCTGATTGCTATCACAACCCTCAAGTCTGTATTTTCTATTCAAGAAATCGCTCAGACACTGAATACTCTCCAAAGTCAAGCAAGTTCAGACCAACTCTACGATGCTTTTGTGGACTACATGAACCAAGGAATTGACCCAGCTAATCCCATTATCCAAACCAGCTGCCAAACCGTTAAACTCTATCATCAAACTCTAGCCTTAATCGATCATACTCAAGAGGAGGTAATCCAATGAACAATAGTCTTAAACTCAGCAAACAACTCAGTTTTGGAGAGGAGATTGCTAATAGCGTGACCCATGCCGTAGGCGCAGTCATCATGCTTATCTTACTCCCCATTTCATCCACCTATAGTTATGAGGCACACGGATTTTTATCATCTATAGGTGTGTCCATTTTCGTCATCAGTCTCTTTCTCATGTTTCTATCATCCACCATTTATCACTCTATGGCCTATGGTTCGACCCATAAATATGTCTTGAGAATCATCGACCATTCTATGATTTATGTTGCTATTGCTGGCTCTTATACACCTGTCGTACTGACTTTGATGAATAACTGGTTTGGCTATCTGATTATTGCCATCCAGTGGGGAACGACCATCTTTGGTATTCTCTATAAAATCTTTGCTAAAAAAGTCAATGAGAAATTTAGCCTTGCTCTTTACCTGATTATGGGCTGGTTGGTTCTAGCTATCATTCCTACCATTATCAGCCAAACAACTCCAATTTTCTGGAGTCTCATGGTAACTGGCGGACTTTGTTATACAGTTGGGGCTGGATTTTACGCCAAGAAAAAACCTTATTTCCACATGATTTGGCATCTCTTTATCCTAGCCGCGTCCGCACTCCAATATATTGCTATTGTTTATTACATGTAAAAAAGTTGAGAAATTCAATCTCAACTTTTTTCTTTACACATATTGATAAAGTACTGGTGCAAGCGCACATCATCAGTCAATTCAGGATGAAAAGAAGTTACCAACATATTTTTTTCTTGGGCTGCAACGATTTGATTATCAACTGTTGCTAGAATTTCTACATTTTCTCCAACACTGCTGATAATTGGACCACGGATAAAAGTCATTGGAATCTGACCGACTCCCTTACATTCTGCTTCCGTGTAGAAACTCCCTAGTTGGCGCCCATAGGCATTTCGCTCGACCACCATATCCATAGTTCCTAGATGACTCTCTTCCTGAGAAGTAATTTCCTTAGCCAGCAAAATTAAACCCGCACAGGTCCCAAACACTGGTAATCCAGATAGAATGGTTTCTCGAATAGGAATCAGCATGTCCTGCTCACGTAAGAGCTTGCCCATGGTTGTAGATTCCCCACCAGGTAATATCAAACCCGACAAGTCACTCTGATGTTTCTGAAAATCATCTAAATTTCTGATTTCGACACTAACGACTCCTAGTTTATCTAGCACTTTTGCATGTTCTGCAAAGGCCCCTTGCAAGGCCAATATTCCGATTTTCATCTATTTTCCTCGCTCAGCCATGAGGATTTGGATCTCATTTTCATTGATACCAACCATGGCTTCTCCTAAATCTTCAGAGATTTGAGCTAGAATTTGAGGATTACGGAAGTTAGTCACCGCTTTGACAATAGCACTCGCTCGTTTAACAGGATCTCCTGACTTAAAAATACCTGAACCGACAAAGACACCCTCTGCCCCTAATTGCATCATCAGCGCAGCATCTGCTGGCGTTGCAACACCTCCAGCAGCAAAATTTACAACTGGCAATTTTCCATGTTCATGGACGTATTGAACCAATTCTACAGGGACTTGCAAGTCCTTAGCAGCAACATAAAGTTCGTCCTCACGTAGGTTTTGAATGCGGCGAATTTCCTGATTCATCATACGCATATGACGAACAGCTTGAACAATGTCTCCTGTCCCTGGTTCTCCTTTTGTACGAATCATAGAAGCACCTTCAGCGATACGACGCAAGGCTTCACCCAAGTCCTTAGCTCCACAGACAAAAGGAACTTGGAATTCTTTCTTGTCCACATGGAAACGGTCGTCAGCTGGAGATAGAACTTCACTCTCATCGATATAGTCAATTTCAATAGCCTCTAAAATCTGAGCCTCAACAAAATGCCCGATTCTGACCTTGGCCATTACTGGAATACTAACCGCTTCTTGGATTTCCTTAATCATCTTTGGGTCACTCATGCGGGAAACCCCACCAGCTGCACGAATATCAGCCGGAATCCTCTCCAAGGCCATAACAGCTGCCGCACCAGCAGCTTCAGCGATACGGGCTTGTTCAGGATTTTGAACATCCATGATAACACCACCTTTAAGCATTTGTGCTAAGTTTTTATTTAATTCATAACGATTTTCAGTCATTTCTTTATCCCCATCATTTGTATTGGTAGCTACCATTTCATTTTAAGTCAGATTAGAATAAATCACAAGATAAAAAAACGATAATTGTATGGGTACAGATTGACTAAAAAACTATCTGACCTTAACTTAAGGCCAGATAGTTCATTCATTTTTATTTTTCAGCTGTAAGGGCAGCCATTGTAATATAGTTGTATGGTTTGTTAAAGTGTGGCAAGAAGAATAGGTCAGTCAAAGCCAATTTTTCAATTGTTACATGCTCTTGAATAGCAAGTGAGAACATGTGAATTCCCATACTAATCGCAGGGTCATGTGAAACCATTTGTGCACCAAGAATTTCACGGCTATCTTTGTCAAAGACAATCTTGATGGCTACTTCATGGTTATCATGTTTCATGAATTCTGGTTTTTGAAGATCGTTAAAGCCTGTCTCAGTTGCGTTGTAACCAGCAGCTTTAGCTTTTTCAAGAGTCAAACCAGTTGAAACCATGTGAAGACCGTAGATTGAGATACCGTTTGAACCTTGAACACCGATTCCTTCCAATTCATGTCCACAAGCATTGTAAGCACCAACAATACCAGTACGAACTGCGTTTGAAGCAAGTGCGATGTAGCTTGTATCTTTACGAGCGTTGTCATAAACAGTCGCACAGTCTCCAACAGCAAATACACCAGGAAGTGAAGTTTCTTGTTTCTTGTTTACAAGGAAAGCACCGTTACGGAAGAGTTCAATCTTACCATCAGCAAGTGCTGTGTTTGGACGGAAACCAACTGCAAGGATAACCATATCCACATCGAAAGTTTCTTTATCAGTAATCAAGCGTTCAACTTTACCGTCACCCTCGATTGCTTTAACAGTTTGACCAAGAGCCAAGCGAATGTTGTGGTCTTCCAAGTTCTTCGCCATCATTTGTGTGAAGTCTTTGTCATAGTAACCGTTCAAAACAGTATCAACGATATCAACAAGGACAACTTCTTTTCCAAGACGCTCAAAGGCTTCAGCAAGTTCAACACCGATGTAACCACCACCAACAACGGCAATACGGTCGAGGTGTTGGCTCTTGTCAGCAAGTTTATTGATAACTTCTTCAGCATTTTGGTACAATTTCACGAATTGTACGTTTTCAAGAGTTGCTTTAAATTCGCGGTTTCCTTTAACAATTTCAACACCTTCGATTGGTGGCAAGATTGGTGTAGAACCCGTAGCAAAAATCAATTTCTCGTATGATTCTTTGTGTTCTTTTCCTTCAACTTCAGCTGTAACTACTTTGTTATCATAGTCGATTGAAAGAACTGGTGACTTCATGTAAACCTTAGCACCTTTAGCTTCCAATTTTTCTTTATCAGAATAGAACAAGCCTTCAGCACCATCAATTTGTTCACCGATCCAAAGGGCCATTCCACATCCTAGGAAAGAGATGTTAGAGTTTTGGTCGAATACAACGATTTCGTTCTCATTACCAAAATTATCCAACATAGTATTAATACATGCTGTACCAGCGTGGTTAGCACCAACTACAACGATTTTACTCATAGAAAAATTCCTACCTTTAATTTAAAATTTACTCTTCTAGTATAACATTTACTGTTAGCGTTTACAAGAGTTTAGCTAATTTTCCCGATTTTTTTGTAAAAAAGTGTAAATAATCTGTATTTTATCAGCCTTTCTTACAATTACTCTTTATATTTTCTGAGCATATTTCTTGACAACTTTACAAATTTTATTTGTGAAAACGCTGACTTTATGGTATGCTAGTATCATGGAAAGAAAATGTAAGGGGTTAAATTTAATATAAATTTACTATATTTCAGCCTTCTTTTCATAAGAGAAAGGAGTTGGTAGCTTGCCTCTTAGTTCACATTCCGAACGGCTAATGGGAACCACTATCACTATTTCATTAGTGGATGAGCGAGCAGATATCTTGCTCCAAAAATCCTTTGATTTGCTCAAAGAGCTCGAATACCGCTTCAACGCCAATAGCCAAGAATCTGAGTTGATGGAAATCAATTATCAAGCTGGAATAGCTCCTGTCAAGGTTCATCCAGACCTGTTTGAACTGATTTCACTTGGTTTAGAGCATAGCCTAGCGCCCTCTAGCCATCTCAACATCAGTATTGGTCCCTTGATTCAAACCTGGCGTATCGGTTTTTCAGATGCCAAAGTTGCCCAACCTCGGGAAATTGAAGAGGTTCTCCCTTTAATCAATCCTCATTATGTCGAGTTAGATTCTTCCACTTCTACTGTGTTTCTAAAACAGAAAGGAATGAAGATAGACCTAGGTTGTTTAGCCAAGGGTTATAGTGCGGATAAGGTTGCCCAATTTCTGAGAGAAGAGGGAGTGACTTCTGCCTTGATCAATCTAGGAGGAAATATCCTGACCATTGGAAAAAATCAGACAAGAGGGAATCAAGCTTGGCAAATCGGGATTCAAGACCCAGCTAATCCTAGGGGAAATCACTTAATGACCATCCCCGTTGTCGATAAATCTGTCGTAACTTCAGGCATTTATGAACGTCACCTGACAGTTGATGGAAAAGATTACCATCATATTTTTGACAGCCAAACAGGATATCCTGTTGAAACGGAACTAGCTAGTCTAACAATCATCTCTGATAAATCAGTCGAAGGTGAAATCTGGACAACTCGTTTATTTGGAGAAAGACCTGCTTCTATCCTCTGGCAAGTCGAAAGTTTGGAGGGGATCGAAGCCATCCTCATCGATAAAGAAGGTCACCTAAGCTGTTCTTCAGGAATTCCTACTCTATAGAAATAAATGTTTCAATGGAGTTTTAAATCGTATTATGTAGAAAGAGAAAGGAAATCTCATGTTAAAACTTATTGCTATTGTTGGAACAAATTCAAAACGTTCTACAAACCGTCAATTGCTTCAATACATGCAAAAACACTTTGCTGAAAAGGCTGAAATTGAACTTGTTGAAATTAAAGACATTCCTGTCTTCAACAAACCAGCTGACAAGCAAGTACCTGCTGAAATCCTGGAAATTGCTGCCAAAATTGAAGAGGCAGATGGCGTTATTATCGGTACTCCTGAGTATGACCACTCTATCCCAGCTGTTTTGATGAGCGCTCTTGCTTGGTTGTCTTATGGTATCTATCCACTTTTGAACAAACCAATCATGATTACAGGTGCTTCATATGGTACTCTTGGTTCATCACGTGCCCAATTGCAACTTCGTCAAATCTTGAATGCTCCTGAAATTAAGGCAAATGTGCTACCAGATGAATTCTTGCTTTCTCACTCTCTTCAAGCCTTTAACCCAAGTGGCGACTTTCTTGACCTTGATGTTGTCAAGAAATTGGATGCCATCTTTGATGACTTCCGTATCTTTGTGAAGATTACTGAGAAATTGCGCAATGCACAAGAATTGCTTCGCAAAGATGCTGAAGAATTCGACTGGGAAAATTTGTAAGAATAGGAGACCAAAAGAATGAAATTTGTTGGACTTGTTGGATCAAACTACGATCAATCATATAACCGCAAACTCTTGGAATTTATCCGTCGCAATTTCAAATTCAAATTTGAATTAGAAGTTCTTGAAATCGACGAAGTTCCAATGTTTAACCAAGACGAAAAATGGGACGAAAGTTTCCAATTGCGCTTCTTGTATAACAAGATTACACGTGCTGATGGTGTCATTATCGCGACTCCTGAGCACAACCACACTATCTCAGCTTCTCTCAAATCTGTACTTGAATGGCTTTCATACGAAGTTCATCCATTTGAAAACAAACCTGTTATGATTGTGGGAGCATCATACTACGACCAAGGAACTTCACGTGCCCAAGTTCACCTTCGTAAGATCCTAGACGCTCCTGGTGTCAATGCCTATACACTTCCAGGTAATGAATTCCTTCTTGGTAAAGCCAAAGAAGCTTTTGATAACAATGGAAACATCACTAACGAAGGAACTGTTAAATTCCTTGAAACTTGCTTAGATAACTTTGTTAAATACGTAGGAGTCGTTTCGAAATTGAAAAAACCAAAACCAATCGAACCAGAAGACTTGTATTGTGGAAAACCAATTGCTACAACCATTACAGAAGTTGACCCTGACGATCCAGAATGGGTAGAAAAAGTTGCAGCAATCACTGGTGCTGTTTCTGGTGATACCTATGTCAAATTGGACCATGGTATCCTTACAGTTAACCAAATCGATATGTTCTTGAAAGCTATGCCATTTGAATTGACATATGCTGATGACAACAACCAATTCCTCTACTACAACAACGCTCACCAAGATCCAGACACCATGTTTGCTAAACGCGTACCACCTCAATCAGGTAGTCGCATGGCAACTGTGCATGGTTCTCTTCCACCAGCACGCATGAAAAATGTAGAGTGGGTTATCGGAACACTTCGCAACGGAAACCAAGAATACGTTCGTACTATTGTTCCAGGTTCTCCTGCAGGTGTTATCAACACTCACAACTACCAAGCTATGTACTATCCTGACGGATCATACGCTGGTATCAATGAAATCGTCTTTAACTTCCAACCATGGCTTGACTGGTACCTACAAGAAACTGGTCAGCGTCTAGTTGGTGGAAATGCTGCAGCTCCTGCCGGAGGACATGGTCACGGCGATGCAGATGCTACATCTGGAGCTTCTGATGCAGGTGATGCTGGAGGTCACGGTGGTGGCGCAGACGCTACATCTGGAGCAAGTAACTAATAATAGATTTAGGAACCATCTTGGTTCCTTTTTTAGTGATAAAAAGACTAGCAGACAAAAACTGCTAGTCTTTTGGTTATTATACTCTTCAAAAATCAAATTCAAACCACGTCAGCTTCGTCTTGCCGTAGGTATGATTACTGACTTTGTCAGTCTTATCTACAACCTCAAAGCAGTGCTTTGAGCAACCTACGGCTCGCTTCCTAGTTTGCTCTTTGATTTTCATTGAGTATTATTTTATCTATCCTTGTTAAAAGAAAGAATATTTATTATGAATTTGGATCATCGAGACTGCGACCGTGTAATCCTTTTTCACGTTGTACTTGGCGTAGTTTTTCTGGTGTAACGTCGTTTCCTTCTTCGTCCACAATTTTGATTCCTTCGACATGGTGACGAACAGTGCGACGATAACCTTCGATGTACTCCTCACGTAGTTTGGCTTGTTCCACTTTTTCAGCTGGCGTTAAGCCTTCTGTTTTTTTCTTTTTAGCAAGCTCATTGATACGAGCAATTTTTTTCGGATCCATTTCTTCTCCTTTGTGATAAGATACAGTCCGTTTGACTGAGTTTATTTAGTATTGATTTGGTTAAAACGAGCAAGCTTAGCTGCTTTTTGAGTTAAATGAGATAAGATAGCCAAACGATTTTGACGGACTGCCTCATCTTCAGCCATAACCATAGTATTCTCAAAGAAAGCATCAATAATTGGGCTAAGCTCAAAGAGCTGTTTCAATTGCTGACTGGCAGTCCCTGACAAAACGAGTGATTCTACTGCTTCTGCCAAGGCTTTCTCTTCTTCATTCTCAAAGAGAGCTGAATCAACTGTAGCAACTCCTTCTACCTTCTCAGCCAAATTAAAGGCACGAGAAAGCGATTCAACAGATGATTTGAAGTCTTCTTCCTTGCTTGCTTCTACAAGAGCACTTGCTGCTTCCAGCATCTCTGCCACAACAAAGTTTGATCCTGCAAGAACTGCTTCCTTGATATCTTTTGGAGTTGAACCCATCATTTTATCAACACGAGCCTTGATAAAGTCCATAACTTCTGCTTTATTTTCATAAGTCAAGCTGTCGAATTTCAAAGCATAAAGGCTATCAATCAACTCATCCATAGCAATGTGCCAACCAAAGGCATCCAAAATACGAACTACACCTTGAGTTGCACGACGAAGGGCATAAGGGTCGTTAGAACCTGATGGAATCAAGCCTACTGAGAAGAAACTCAAAATCGTATCCAATTTGTCTGCAATAGCTAGAACTGCGCCGACCTTGCTCTCTGGGAGTTCTCCTTCAGCTGATGTAGGCATGTAGTGTTCACGAATAGCAGCTGCAACTGCTGGAGTTTCCCCAGCAAGAAGAGCATATTTTTCACCCATAATTCCTTGTAATTCATCAAACTCACCAACCATCCCTGTCAACAAGTCAAACTTGTAAATAGTAGCTGCACGGGCTAGGTCAATCGTTTCATCAGCTGACAAACCAGCTTTTTCTGCCAGGAGAATAGCAATCTGACCCGTACGAATCATGTGTTCACGAAGGGAACCAATCTTTTCGTGGAAAGTCACATTATTTAATTTTTCAACAAGGTCAGAAATCACCAATTTTTGGTCTTCACGCCAGAAGAATTCACCGTCTTCCAAGCGTGCTACCAAAACTTTTTCATTTCCTTTGATGACATTTTCCAAATGCTCTGCATTTCCGTTACGGACAGAAATGAAGTTTGGCAAGAGCTTGCCATCTTGATCGCGAACAACAAAGTAACGTTGGTGTTCTTTCATTGAAGTCACCAAAACTTCTTCTGGAACTTCAAGGTATTTGGCATCAAAACTTCCCATAAAGGCAGTTGGGTATTCAACCAAGTTCAAGACTTCATTAAGCAAATCAGCATCAATTTCGATGCGTACACCATGTTCAGCTTCGATTGCTTTGATTTGGTCAACAATCATTTGCTCACGTTCACGTGGATCTGCGATTACAAATTGTGCACGAAGATCTTCTTCATAGCTCAATGCTGACTGAATCTTAGTTTCTTGTCCCAAGAAACGATGACCACGGCTCACACGACCGCCCTTGATATCAAGGAAATCCAAATCAAACTCTTGATCATCTAAAAGAACAGTCAAAGTGTGAACAGGGCGGATGTATTCAAAGCTATTTCCAGCCCAGTGCATGCTGACAGGGAAAGTCAGTGACTTCAAGACATCCACGACACCTGGAACAATGGCTTCAACTGCTTGACCAATTTCTTCCTTAGTGACATAGACATATTCTTCACCCTTGATTTCACGGAATTCGATATCTTCAACAGTCAAGCCTTTTCCACGGACAAATCCTTGAGCTGCTTTGGTGAAGTTTCCATCACTATCCAAGGCAATTTTCTTTGCTGGACCCTTGAAATCTTCTGTCAAATCAGACTGTTTGTCTGCAAGACCAGTCACGCGAACAGCCAAACGACGTGGTGTTGAGAAGGTCTGAATAGTTTCAAAAGACAGGCGGTTTTCCTTGAGGAAGGCTGCCATTTTTTCGCCTAGTTGTTTTTCACTTGGTGTGACAACATAGGCTGGTAATTCTTCAAGACCGAGTTCTACTAATAAGTTTTTTGTCATGTTTTTTCTCCGAAAAATATCTTTTTATTTTCCAGTTTGCCTTATGTGATTGGCACGCAAGCAACCAACTTCGTTGTTTCATTGCTAAAATTGGAGCCAAAAGTCTCCAATTTTGCCTAGTATCCTTAGTTTCACTAAGGATACCTTCATCACTGCGGCAACTGGTTCAGGGCTCACACTGTTCGCCCATTTTCGTAATTTGTCACTTTCTTTATTCCGCGTCTTCTGCTAAGAGTTTAGCTCTTGTTTCTTCATCTAAAAGTGGGTAGCCTAGGCGTTTGCGTTCTGCGACAAAGGTTTTGGCTACGACACGGGCCAAGTTACGGATACGTGCGATATATCCTGCACGCTCTGTTACAGATACGGCACCACGCGCATCAAGCAGGTTAAAGGTATGTGAACATTTGAGAACATAGTCATAGGCAGGGTGAACCAAGCCTTCTTCCAATGCACGACCAGCTTCCTTTTCAAACTTATCAAAGTTTTCCAGCAACATTTCTTGGTCCGAAATTTCAAATGAATATTTTGAATGCTCATACTCAGGCTGGATAAAGATTTCTCCGTATTTTACACCATCGGCCCACTCGATATCATAGACAGAATCTACTTCTTGAATGTAAGAAGCCAAGCGCTCCAAACCATAGGTAACTTCCGCAGTCACAGGGCCAGTTGCCAATCCACCTACTTGTTGGAAGTAAGTGAACTGAGTGATTTCCATACCATCAAGCCAAACTTCCCAACCAAGACCAGCTGATCCAGTCGATGGATTTTCCCAGTTATCCTCAACGAAGCGAATATCGTGTTCCAAAGGATTGATTCCCAATTTTTCCAAAGATTCAAGGTAAAGTTCTTGGATATTTGATGGAGAAGGCTTCATAACCACTTGGAATTGATGGTGTTGGTAAAGACGGTTAGGGTTTTCCCCGTAACGACCGTCAGCAGGACGACGTGATGGCTCTACATACGCTGCATTCCATGGCTCAGGTCCGATAGCACGAAGGAAAGTGTAAGGACTCATTGTCCCCGCACCTTTTTCATTATCATAAGCCTGCATAAGCATACAACCTTGGTCATTCCAAAATTGTTGCAAAGTCAAAATAATTTCTTGAAATGTTAATTTCTTAGACATTGAATACTCCTTAATAAAAATGATTTCTTGCGACACGAGTCTGCCTCGTCGATTATACGAGGCAAGACGAGTTAGTACTGCGTCTAGCTCAGCACCCTAGTGCTGAGCGTGGGGCAGTCCGACTGTAAGGAGGTTTCTGCCACTGAGGCAGCGGAAAGTCAATTTTTTAGACATTGTTTACTCCTTTAGTTTTTATATTTCTTTTTCAATTAATTTCTGCTGAACAAACCAATTTAACAAGGGAAGAGTTTTATCTGTATTTGCCCATAAATGATAAGAATCGAAGACCGCTTGTACACTACCTAGATTTTCTACCAACTTATCTATTGTCAAAAAACTACGCCAGTATTCGTAAAAAATACTTGCATAGTTCTTATCATAAGTTGAAGAACCAAAATCATTCAATGAATGCCAACCATACTTCTTCTGAAAAAGTTCTACAAGAGATTGATTACAAATTTTTTCCGCTTGAAATTCCTCTTCTGTCAAGAAATACTTGCGACTAATATATTCAACCATCCCCTCTTCGAACCATATATAAGAGTCGTAACCATCAAAATCATCTAAAAAATACTCCGACCAATGAGCTAACTCATGTCCTACAATCTGTAAGAGGAAATTTTCAGATAAAGAATGATAGTGATTTTCTATTGCTTGAGTTTGCTGAGAACACTCGTAGTCCATCAACTGATACAAATACAACTCTTTCCAAACAGCTAAATCAGGCGTCATAACCATTCGTCTATTATTTGTATAGGCTGGAACAGCGCTTTCCCTAATAATCTGTGTAGCAGCATTAAAACTTGACCAAATAACAGCTTGCGGTAAATCACAGACTGCAAGTTCATTCTTTAAAAAAGATTGATAATCTTTCAACTTTTCAGTATTTCTTACTACAAAATTACGAAATGCAGCTAGTTGACTATCGTCTTTTACAAGATAAAGATTTTCCACGTCTCTCCTTTCTTTCACATAATAGACTGAATAAGCGAAAGAACCACGTCCGACAATCCTAGGTTGATTTAACCTAGGGGCGTCAGAAACGCGGTTCCACCCTAATTTATTACTTCATTGTTTTTGAAAATACTACAGAAAGCGCCAGTTCTTTATTTTGTTCTACTTGGCTCCCACTATCCCAAGCTCGCTTGAAGAACACCATAAGACTTTCTTTCCTGCTGACTATTATATCAAAAATTAGAACAATGTACAATTCTTTTTATGATTTTCTAGAAATCCATATCATCAACTCGTGGAGCACCAGACTGAACAGCAATTGTTTTTAAAGTTTCTCTCTCCTCATGACTCAGTTCAATTCCAAAGCAATCAAGATTAGCCTGAATACGAGACGCTGTGACAGATTTCGGAAGCGGTAAAAATCCTTCTGCCAAGCTCCATGCCAAGGCTATCTGAGCAACAGACTTTCCATGATTTGCTGCGATTTCTTGCACTTGCTTGCTATCAAACAGTTCTCCCTGACCAAAAGGGCCCCAAGCTTCCAATAAAATTCCTTTTTCTCTACAGTAAGCTACGACTTCCTCTTGATACACACCTGGCGCCAAACGAACTTGATTGACCGCTGGAAGAATTTTTGCTGTTTCAAGCAAGGCATCCAAATGATGGGGAAGGAAATTACTAACTCCAATAGCACGGATTTTTCCTTCTTGATAGAGGTCTTCCATCGCTCTCCAAACTTCTGAATTTCGGATTTTCCAGTGGTTATTTTCTCTGAGTGGTTTTGGATTTGGCCAATGAATCAAATACAAATCCAAATATTCCAAGCCCAGCTTCTCTAAAGACTCTTCAAAAGCCTGACGAGCTTGCTCATAGCTATGATTTGTATTCCAGAGTTTGCTGGTTACAAAAATTTCCTCACGCGGAACGCCACTATCTTGAATGGCACGACCAACGCTTTCTTCATTTTTATAAATAGCTGCCGTATCGATATGGCGATAGCCTGCCTTTAAAGCCTCTAGTACAGCTTGATAGGCAATCTCTCCATTTTCAGCTTTCCAGGTTCCAAATCCCAGTACTGGAATTGTAACACCATTGTTTAAAGTATAAGATTTCATTATTTTCCCTTTCTATGAGAAGAAAATCCAAAGAGCCAAATTTTCAAGGAAAACTTTTCTCTTTAGATTTTGTGTATTATTGATTGCGGTCGTAATAGAGCTGATGAGCTTTAAGACGAGAGTCTAACAAATCTGGAATTGTCACAAAGTCATAACCCTGACCTTTCAAATAGTCAATGACCTTTGGTAAAGCATTCACTGTTTCAGCATGGATATCATGCATGAGAATAATAGAACCATTCTTGACTTCACGCTGAATTTCTGTCAAAATAGATGCTTCATTTTTACTTTTCCAGTCCAGACTATCTACATCCCACATAATAAAGCTCAAATCGAGGCTATTGCGAATGTCGTCTGTAATGGCTCCATAAGGCGGACGCATAAGTTTAGAGCTAGAACCCAGCACCTTAGTTAGCGCATCCTCAGTATCAGTAATTTGTTTTTTAGCTTCATCAAGCGAAAGTTTTGAAAGAACTGGATGGCTCCAACTATGGTTTCCAATGACATGACCATCTGCTTTCATTCGTTTCAAAATCTCTTCATTGCCAGAAACATTCTTACCTAAAACAAAGAAAGTTGCCTTGATACCATACTTAGAAAGTGTATCTAATGCTTGATTTGTCGTTGTAGGATTTGGTCCATCATCAAAAGTCAAGGCTACTACTTTACGATTTTTCTTTTCATAATAAGCCTTATATAGTTCTGCGTCCTTATCTAATAAATAAGAGGACTGAATAACCTCAAAGAAACTTGATACCGGCAAGGCAATCTCATCTAGATTTTCAACTGACTGACTTGGATAAAGGATAATCTGACTATCCTTGTAATCAAAATTCCATGCAGACAAGTCTTGGTCAGAGAAGCCTTTAACAACTTGATCAATCTTTTCTTGCTCCAATTTCTTATCCTGTAAGAAAGTGGTGATTTCTTTTAACAACTGCTCTTTGGCTTTACTAGGATCTGAAAATAATTGATCAAGTGTAAAAGGTTTACCATCTTCTGTCAAATGTACTTTTGCCAGACTAGTTTTTTCAGTCTCTTCAACTTTTGACGAAGTTAAATCATAGACTTGTTTCATCACACTTCGGTTGACAATCCCTTTTAAAGTCGAATCCTGTTTCTCCGTATAATAAAAAACCAGATTTTCCTTATCCTCTAGATTGTCTTTAATATCCTGTGTCATAATTCCCTTTATAGACGAAATCACTTGCTCCCCTTGGAGAGGATAATAGGCAATTACTTCGGCTTTTCCCTTACGAAAATGATCCTTCTGATTTCCCTCACTCAATTGATCATCTTTCTCTTTTTTGAGCGATTCAATCTTTTGTTCAAAACTTTGTTTTGTGTATATTTTGTATCCAATTATTGAACCAAGGACACAAATACTTACTGAGAAGATAGCTACTAGGGCTATTAGACTCATTCTTACCTTATCGTGATTCTCACGCTTTGCTCTACTTTTATCCATAGAACCATCATATCAAATTCAGGCTATAATTTCAATGATTTGGGAGGAAATAGTATATTAAAAAAGAGGGGAAGTCCCCCTCTCAAGATTTTATTTGACTGCTTCTTTCAAAGCGTCTACCTTGTCCAAACGTTCCCATGGAAGGTCAATATCTGTACGTCCCATGTGTCCATAAGCTGCTGTTTGACGGTAAATTGGACGTTTAAGATCCAACATTTGGATAATTCCTGCAGGACGAAGATCAAAGATTTGACGCGCTGCTTTTTCAAGCTTGCTTTCAGCTATTGTTCCTGTACCAAAGGTATCGATACGAACAGAAACAGGCTGCGCAACACCGATGGCATAGGCCAATTGCACTTCTGCTTTCTTAGCAAGACCTGCTGCAACGATGTTCTTGGCAATATAGCGAGCCGCATATGACGCAGAACGGTCCACCTTAGTCGCATCTTTACCAGAGAAGGCACCACCACCGTGACGAGAGTAGCCACCATAAGTATCTACGATAATCTTACGACCAGTCAAACCTGAGTCCCCTTGAGGTCCACCGATTACAAAACGACCAGTAGGATTGATGAAGAATTTTGTTTGCTCATCCAAGTAAGAGGCTGGAATAACCTCTTTGATAACCTTATTAATGACATCATTGTGAATTTGTTCGTTGCTAACTTCTGGATCGTGCTGAGTTGAAATAACAACTGTGTCCACACGTACTGGACGGTCATTTTCATCATACTCAACCGTAACTTGTGATTTAGCATCTGGGCGAAGATAGCTAATTTCCCCAGACTTACGAAGTTCTGCCAGACGACGAACCAATTTATGACTGAGTGAAATTGGCAAAGGCATGAGCTCTTCTGTTTCATCCACTGCAAAGCCAAACATGAGCCCTTGGTCTCCAGCACCAATTAAGTCCAGCGGATCTTGGTCTGCATTTCCACGAACCTCCAAGGCTTCGTTAACACCTTGGGCAATGTCAGGAGATTGTTCCACCAAAGATGGATGTACTCCTACAGTCTCAGCAGAAAAACCATATTCTGTATTAGTGTAGCCAATCTCTGCAATGGTATCACGAACCACACGGTTAATATCCACATAAGCATTTGTAGATATTTCACCAAAAACATGGACGGAACCAGTATATACAGCTGTCTCAGCAGCAACGTGCGCCTCTGGATCTTTAGCTAAAATAGCATCCAAAATCGCATCTGAAATTTGGTCTGCAATCTTATCTGGATGCCCCTCAGATACAGATTCAGACGTGAATAATTTACGTTCTGACATAAAAATGTCCCCCCTTAAAAATAGTGTTATAGAGTTACAAAGTACTGATAGGTATTTCTATAGTCTAAGAGTTACGACGCGAAAGAAATAAAAACGATAATTTTTTATTTCTGAAGCTAGTAAGGCGCATAGGGTGACCGCATTATAGCGGCAACCGTAGAATGACGAACGACTTTGGAGCCATCATTCTTTGCGAATTGCGACGCGAAAGAAAAAATAGAAATTTCTACCATCTTATCGGGACTATATAACTTTACCATTATACCATTTTTAAACGCAATTTGCAGTCTATAATGTAGTGTTTCTGTATAGATAGTTCGTTCTCATAAATAAAAAAAGTTGGAGCTCAGTACTCCAACTTTTTCTATTAAAATGTTTGGCGTTTTGCTTTACGCTCTGCACGACCGCGAGCACGATTTTCAGCGCGCTTGGTTTTGCGGCGCTTTTCATCAACCGCCCATTGAATTTTCTTCTTATAACCTGGTTTGACTTTTTTCTTTTTCTTTTTAACCAAACCAATCATTTCGATATCAAGCTTATCCTGCTTCTTTTCACGGTTTGCACGACGATCACGGTCATAGGTATCTTGGAATTCTCCATCTTTTACCATCTTCGGAGTAAATTTAATTCCTAATTTCTCCAACTCACGGATATCCGAGTCATCGCTTGGCTGATAAAGGGTAATAGCTGTACCTGGTAGGCCATTTCGTCCAGTACGACCAACACGGTGAACAAAGAAGGACAAATCTTGCGGAATAGCATCATTGATGACATGGCTGACACCTTCAATGTCAATTCCACGCGCTGCCAAATCTGTTGCGACAATATACTCAAAATCCAGATTTTTCACCTGGTTCATGATACGTTTGCGCTCACGAGGGGCAATACCCCCATGGATTTTTGCCACCTTCAAGCCTTGAGCAGTCAGATATGAATACAATTCATCAGCACGCGTTTTAGTGTTAACAAAAATCATTGCCAAATACGGTTGCATCAACTGAGTCAACTGGTAAATTTGAGCATTCTTATCTCGACCCTTGGTCGAAATCAACCAATTATCAATGGTATCAGAAATGACCGTTTTGGTCTTGATTTTCTCCATAACAGGATTAGATAAGTATTTTTTCAAGAATGGTTGCAGTTTTTGTGGAATAGTAGCTGAGAAGACCATGAATTGTAGGTCTTTTGGAAGGCTTCCAGCAATCTTATCAACAGTTGCCAAGAATCCCATATCCAAGGTCATGTCTGCTTCATCGACCACAAAGGTCTTAGCCTTGTGAATAGCTAGGTCACCAGACTTAACTAAGTCATAAATACGACCTGGCGTACCGATAACAATATGAGGCTGGTTACTTGCCAATTTGTCAATCTGGCGAGCCTTATCTGTCCCTCCCACATAATTAACCACACGAACTTCTACTTCTGAGTGAGTAGCAATCTGACGGGCTGCTTTGTAAATTTGAGTAGCTAATTCACGGCTCGGTGCAGTAATGACTGCT
Source organism: Streptococcus mitis (assembly GCF_946190335.1). Classification (GTDB taxonomy): domain Bacteria; phylum Bacillota; class Bacilli; order Lactobacillales; family Streptococcaceae; genus Streptococcus; species Streptococcus mitis_CH. The sequence continues at coordinate 72,965 of NZ_CAMHZN010000002.1, read as the reverse complement.
TGAACACTATCGCTGGCTTCATCTAATTGCTGGAAAATCGGCAATAGAAAAGTGTGAGTCTTACCCGAACCTGTTTTTGATTCACCGACTAGGTCACGACCTGCCAAAACAATAGGAATCAACTTGTCTTGCACCTCTGTTGGAGTTGTAAATTTCAACTCCTCCAAGGCTTCTCTAATATAGTTTTTAAATTGAAATTTCGTAAATGACATAATATCCTCGATTCTATCTATCTTACCAATTATACCATATTTTATTCCATTTCAGTAGTCTCACTCATAGAGCTTACTTTCAGTAGTTCATCTAATCAAAAAAAAGGCTGGAATTTGTGAATCCCAACCTCTTTTTAGTCCTTATTTCCAGTTTAAAATAGCATTCAAGCCATAGTGATCACTAACTTGCGGACTATTGTTGCCATCAAATACGACATGTAAATTTTCCACCGCTAACTCTTTGGTAGTAAAAACATAGTCGATTCGAAGGGGTTCTGTGTTCCCCTTCCAGCCATCAATTTCTGGTGGAACAGTATAGCTACCACTTTTCTCTTGAGCAACTTCAAATGCGTCTTGTAAGCCTAATGGACTAGCTAAAATAGCTTGGTAACCTTCCTGACCAGCTGGGTTGTTGAAATCTCCAGCAAGCAAAAGTGGCTTGTTCAATTCTTTCAAGACAGCTTCAAATCGCGCCCATTCTTCTTGGAAACCTTTATCCCACCAAGAAAGATGGACACTTGCAACTGCAAGCTCCTTACCATCAACTACAGTTTCAGCCAAGGCAACACGACGAGTATGATAGTCTGTTGGATCATCCACATCTGAAATCAAAATTTCTCTTGCTTCAATATGTGTTTTAGACAAGATAGCCACACCTTCATGGTAGCGGTCATAACCAATATGGTTATAGGCCCAAGTCCAGTAGTAATCTTTCCCTTGCTCTGACAACTTTTCAACCAAAAGTCTAACATAATGGTCTTGGTGAATAGGCTCAGCTGCTGGCAAAGCTTGATAAAGGTCATTAACCTCCACCTCTGGCGAAGTAATCTCCTGATTGATTTCTTGGAAACATATCAAATCATAGTCCTTTTCAAGAATATCCTGAAGCAAAATCTGGAATTTTTCCTCTGCTTCTTTTTCCATCCAACTGTGAGTATTGAGTGTTAAAAATTTCATTCTTTTCTCCCAAAATAAGAGGTTGGAATACAGCTTCCAACCTCAAGTATATTACAATTCTACTTTAGCAACTGCTGATTTAGCTGCAAGAGAACCTGTTTTTTCTAATTTAACTGATTTAATTGCATCACCATTTGTGAAGACAACTACTGTTGAAGTTTCACGACCTGCTGCACGGATAGCATCCAAGTCAGCTGTGACAAGGAGATCTCCTGCTGCAACTTTTTGTCCTTCAGCAACATGAACTGTAAATGGTTTTCCTTCAAGACTTACTGTGTCCAAACCAATGTGAACCAATACTTCAAGACCTGCTTCAGTCACAAGACCAAGAGCATGTTTTGTAGGGAAGATGCTTGATACAGTACCTGAAACTGGAGATACAATGTTTCCATTTGCAGGTTCTACAGCAAATCCGTCGCCCATCATTTTTTGAGCAAATACTGGATCTTTAACTTGTTCCAAGGCAACAACTTGACCGTCTGCTACTGAGTAAACTTCCTCAGTAAGACCTTTGAAGTGAACAGTGTTTTGTTGCGCTTCTGTCATTTGACTTGGAAGAGTTTCAGGAATGATTTCACCTGAATCAAGGATATCTTGGATATCAGATTTCAATACGTCTGCTTTTGGACCGTAGATAGCTTGAACTCCTTGTCCTTTCATGACAAGACCCATAGCTCCTTCTGCTTTCCATTGTTCTGCATCACCGACTTTGTCAGCGTCTTTTACAGTTACACGAAGACGAGTCATACATGCATCAACATCAACGATGTTTGCACGTCCACCAAGAAGGTTGATAATGTTTACAGCTTGAGAACCTGCAGCAACTTTTACTTCACCGCTAGCTTCTTCTGAACCTTCAGCAGTTTCGTAGTTACCGTTACGTCCTGGAGTGGCGTAGTTGAATTTTTGAATCATGAAGTTTGCGATAAAGTACATGATTACAGCAAAGAGAACAGTTACCCAAATGAAGTTAACGATATCCATACCGATACCAGCGCTAATCGCGATAGGTGTACGAGTCAAGAACTCGATTGAACCGAATGAGTGCATACGTAGGTTTACAACGTCAGCCATTGCAAAGGCAGCACCTTGAACAAGTGAGTAAACAAGATACATAGGTGTTGCGATGAACATGAACATGTATTCGATTGGTTCAGTAACCCCTGTCAAGAATGTTGCAAGAGCTGTTGCAATCATCATACCTTTGTATTTGTGTTTCTTATCAGCATCAACATTACGGTAGATAGCCACAATCACACCCATCAAGATACCGAATGAACCGATCATTTGTCCAACTTTGAAACGAGCTGGATGGACTGTATCTAACAAGTGTTGGTATTGAGTAGCATCAGTACCTTTAAGGTTTACAAGGTCTGTTACCCATGCAAGCCATAGTGGGTCTTGACCAAATACTTGGCTACCTTTTGCTGCACCAGTTAAGACTTCATAAGTACCACCAAGAGCTGTGTAGTTCATTGGGATAGTCAACATGTGGTGAAGACCAAATGGCAAGAGCAAGCGTTCCAATGTACCATACAAGAATGGTGCAAGGATTGGAGCAGTTTCTTGTGAGTTAGCAATCCAGATACCAAAGCTATTGATACCAGTTTGCACAAGTGGCCAGAAAGCTGAAAGTACGATTGCAGCGATTACTGAACGAAGAATAACTACAAACGGTACAAAACGTTTTCCGTTAAAGAATGAAAGTGCATCAGGAAGCTTACGGAAGTTGTAGTATTTGTTGTAAGCAGTTGCTCCAATAAAACCTGAGATAATCCCTACGAACACACCCATGTTAAGTGCTGGGGCTTCCATAACACTAATGAAGTAATCAGCAACTTTGATTGATCCACCAAAGAGAGTTGTTACCATAGCATCTGGATTTTTCAACATATCGCCTGATACGCCAAAGATTGTACCAGTGATACGGTTAATCAAGATGAAGGCAAGACCAGCGGCGAAAGCACCACCAGCACGTTCTTTAGCCCAGCTACCTCCAATGGCTAGGGCGAACAAGATATGAAGGTTAACGATAACCCCCCAACCGATTTGCTCTAGTACACCACCAGTAATAACGAGTGGAGCAAAGTTAGGGTTGATCATCACAAGCGACTTACCGATTGAAATCATCAAACCAGCAGCCGGCATAACGGCGATAACCACCATCAAAGCCTTACCGAATTTTTGCCAAAACTCGAAAGACAAGACATTTTTGAATGTATCTTTCATCATTCAAATCTCCTTTATTTTTATTTAGGCAAACGTTTTACGAAAACGTTTGCACTTTCTACAATTCAATTATACCACTTTTTTTTTTTTTGTAAAGGCTTTTATTAAAAAAAGGAGACTTTTTTCTAAAATTTTTGTAGTAAAAAAGGAGATAGTAAAATCTCCTCAAATATACATCTATTAAAATTTAGACTTTTAAGAATCGGCGCATAGAAATTCCCGATCCCAATGAACCAATGAAAATTCCAATCACAAATAATAAGGCAATCATCAGTGGACTGAATACTTCTGGTGATATCATTGAAAGGTTCTGACCAACTAATGACTTATTAACCGATTGGTAAACCATTTTATAGACAATAAATACCAAAACTGATGGAAGTGTTGCTCCAAGCAAACCGATGAAGGCACCTTCAAGCAAGAAAGGCCCGCGGATATAGCCATTCTTAGCACCTACTAAACGCATGATTTGAATTTCACGGCTTCGTGAAATGATGGTGATACGTATAGTATTAGAAATCAAGAACACCGCAATGAAAATCAATAATCCAGCGATAACTAGTCCCCAGACACGAATAAATGAGGCTAACTTAAACAAGCGTTCTGTATTAGCACCACCATCTTGAACTTCTGATACACCTTCGATTTTTTTAGCCTCTTCTGCTACTGTCTTTACATCACTTGGTGTATTTGTATCAACGATATATGCATCATAGAGAGGATTGGCATCGCCTTCAAAGATTTTCCAGTTGTCCCCCATCGTTTCTGTCAACTTTTCATATTGTTCTTCTTTACTTGAAAACGTAACACTTTTAACGGTTGACATACCTTTTAAAGCATCATATACCTTATGGTAGTCGTTATTTGTAACAGTTTGACCTTCTTTTTCAATAGTCTCACTATTATCAGCTACGTCCTTACGAATGTATACCATTACTCGGACATTATTTTCGATATCTGTAGCTAGTTTAGCCGTATTAAAGATAACAGATGCAAATATTGCAACCAAGGTCAAAGTAATCATAACTGAACTGACAGCAGCTACTGTCATCCAGCCATTTCGTTTCAAACTTTTTAATGATTCAAATAAATGACGAAAAAATCTACTAATCATCGTATCCATATTCTCCTTTAGCTTCGTCACGAACGACACGGCCATTTTCAATGGCAATGACACGGTGGCGCAAGGTATTTACAATCTGACTGTTGTGGGTAGCCATCAAGACAGTTGTACCTTGGAGATTGATGCGTTCCAGCAAGTTCATAATTTCCCATGAATTATCTGGGTCCAAGTTTCCTGTTGGTTCGTCCGCAATCAATACTTTGGGATTATTTACAATAGCACGCGCTATCGCAATACGCTGTTGTTCTCCCCCTGAAAGTTCATTTGGGAAAGAACGAACCTTATGCTTCAATCCAACCAAGTCTAAAACTTCCATAACCCGTTTTTTGATATTACGGCGACTTTCTCCAATTACCTCCATTGCATAGGCAATATTTTCATAAACGGTTTTCTTTGGTAACAGTTTATAATCTTGGAAGACAACACCAACACTACGACGTAGGAGAGGGACATCTTTCTTTTTTATTTTAACTAGATTAAAACCAGCAACAGATAAGCTTCCTTTTTCGATTTTTACTTCGCGATACAAAGAACGAATAAAGGTTGATTTCCCAGCTCCTGACGGACCTACGATATAGGCAAATTCTCCTGGTTGAATGCTGACCGAAACACCACGTAGGGCAGTCGTTCCGTTGTCGTATTTTTTGACGACATCTCTCATTTCAATGATTGACATGTGAGTTCCTTTCTATCTTAGCTGATTCGCCACTTGAGATAAGCATCGATAAAACCATCTAGGTCTCCATCCATAACCTTATCTACCTGCGCAACTTCAAAACTAGTTCGATGATCTTTTACCATAGTATAAGGCGTGAAAACATATGAACGGATTTGGCTTCCCCATGTGATTTCCTTTTTCTCACCCTTGAGGGAATCAACTTCCGCAGCTTTCTTTTCTTGCTCCATTTGATAGAGCTTAGCCTGCAACATCTTCATGGCACGATCTCTATTTCCATACTGGGTACGATCGACCGTTGACTGGACAACAGTCCCAGTAGGAATATGTGTTAAACGCACACCTGTTGAAACTTTATTGACGTTTTGTCCACCAGCTCCACCTGAACGAAAGGTATCCATCTTGATATCATCTTCACGGATTTCCACTTCAATGGTATCATCCAATTCTGGCATTACTTCTACAGATGTGAAAGAGGTATGGCGACGTTTAGCAGAGTCAAATGGTGAAATTCGCACCAAGCGGTGAACACCCATTTCTGATTTGAGAAGACCATAGGCATTAGGTCCTTCAAATGATAAGGTTACTGACTTGATACCAGCTTCATCTCCTGCTTGGTAATCTAATACTTCCACTTTAAAACCTTTAGCATTTCCATAGCGAGTATACATACGAAGCAACATATCACCCCAGTCCTGAGCCTCAGTACCACCGGATCCTGGATGGATTTCCAAAATCGCATTATTATGGTCATAAGGTTCTGACAAGAGCAAGGTCATCTCGTAACTGGTCATCATCTTATCAAGTTCGGATAACTGCGTTACCAATTCTTCATGAACCGACTCATCTTCAGCTAAAAAGTCTAATAAAATTTCGACTTCATCCTGCAACTCTTCCATTTTGTGGAAGGTGTTGTATGTGTTTTTTAATTCATTTAATTCTTGCGACGTTTTTTGGGCCGCGATATTATCGTTCCAAAAATCAGGTTCTGTCATCTTGTTTTCCAAGATGGCAATCTCTTCCTCTAGACCTTCGAGGTCAAAGAGACCCCCTGAAAGAAGCTAATTTTTCACGATTTGCGTCAATTTTCTGACGAATTTCTGAAATGTCCATAAATACTCCTTTTTTACATCATTTCATTATAGCATATTTTATCATTTCTTTCCATCTTTTGCTCTAATCCCTTATTAAACATAAAAAGAAGCCTTTCGGCTTCCCTTCTTATAAAACTTTCGCAGAAGTACGACTAATCTCTTCCACTTGAATATTTTCAGCTTCAAATTTTTGCTTTAATGCTATCAAATCAACTGAACCATCAATTTGAACTTCGATAATCACCTTACCATCTTTACGCGGAATATTGACTGTATGGGAGATATTTAAATTTTCTTCAACGATTAGAGAAACAATCTTACCAAGAACGCCAACTTCGTTTTCCGTAACAAAGCGCACACGAATTCCTTCCTCACCATAACCAGCAATTTCAAGAAAGGCTTGGAAAACGTCACGGTCCGTAATAACCCCATAGACTTGATGGTTATCTACTACAGGAAGAATACCAATCTTATTTTTCAACATCAGATAAGTTGCATCCTCTAGACTCGCATAGCCTGAAACAGTGACAACATCGCGAATCATGACATCTTTTACTTTTGTCTTATTTAGAAGATAATTCATCTCATAGATAGAAAGACTTGTTGCCTTGGATGGACTAGCTTGGGCAATGGTTCCCTCAGTAACCAAACCAACCAATTGATCATTTTCGATAACAGGCAAGCGGTGTAATCCTTGCTCTCTCATCAAATCTGCTGCATGAGATACTGTTGTATCTGGACTAATATACACTACCTTGCGGGTCATAAAATCTTTAACTGCCATGAGACTTCTCCTTTTCTATTCTTATCCCTATTATACAATCTTTTTGTAAATCTATCAAACGCTTACATTTCTTTTTCAAAATTCAGAAAAGTATGAATAAGCTAGTAAAAAGAGCTCTAAAATCGAGCTCTGTGAATGAAAGTAAGATATCTTTCATTCGATTTTTTCAATTATTAGAAATCAACCTTTTAATGTAGATAAAGACTGCTTTACAATCTATATCTGTCAACTAAAAATGTCCCCTGGACTATAATGATGATTGCTTCGCAATCTCCATCTGCCGACTAAAAAGGTCCCCCGGACTATTAATGATGATTACTTCGTAATCTTCATCCACCGACTAAAACAATCCACTGGATTTGATAATTGCTTCGCAATCTTCATCCGCCGACTAAAAAGGTCCCCCGGACCTTTTTAGCCACCTAGATATGCTTTTCTGACTTCTTCTGATGAAGCGAGTTCTTTTCCTGTTCCTGATAGAACGATTTTTCCTGTTTCCAGTACATAACCTCGGTCAGAGATTGCGAGTGCCTTATTGGCATTTTGCTCAATCAAGAGGACGGTTGTTCCTTGCTTCTGGATATCTTGAATGATATCAAAGATCTCTTGAATAAAGATTGGGGCAAGTCCCATTGATGGTTCATCTAAAAGAAGAAGTTTTGGTGTTGACATAAGAGCACGTCCCATGGCAAGCATTTGTTGTTCCCCCCCTGAAAGAGTGGCTGCATCTTGGTTCTTCCGTTCTTCAAGACGAGGAAAGCGTGAGAAAACCTTCTTCAAGTTAGCTTGATTTTCTTCACGATTTTTCTTTAAGAAAGCTCCCATTTCAAGATTTTCCATAACAGTCAAGCCAGGAAAGACGTGGCGTCCTTCTGGTACTTGTGAAAGACCACCTGCCACGATTTTTTGAGCTGGCATTTTTTGGATTTCTTGACCTAAAAATTCAATCTTTCCAGAACTTGGTCTAACCAAACCAGACAAGGTACGGAGAATGGTTGTCTTACCTGCACCATTGGCACCGATAAGGGAAACAACTTCTCCTTCATTCACTTCAAAGCTTACATCACGGACTGCTTGGATCATGCCGTAATGCACAGAAAGATTATCAACTTTTAACATAGACATTAGGCTTCACCTCCTAGATAAGCTTCGATAACGCGTTTATTGGTCTTAATTTCGTCAGGAGTTCCTTGTGCAATCAAACGGCCATATTCAAGTACGTAGATACGTTCTGTTACTTCCATAACCAAATTCATATCGTGTTCAATCAGCATGATCGTAATCTTAAATTCATCTTTGATACGACGAATTAACTCAGTCAATTCAGCTGTTTCCTGTGGGTTCATACCTGCTGCTGGTTCATCTAAGAAGAGAATTTTAGGTTCCGTAGCAAGGGCACGAACAATTTCTAAACGACGTTGTTGTCCGTAGGCAAGATTTTTAGCAAGAGTTTCTGCATCACCATCTAAATCAAAGATTTTCAGCAATTCCAAGGCTTTAGCCTTTAATTCTTTTTCACTCTTGTAAAAAGCTGGTAAACGTAAGAAACTAGCAAAAACATGTTGTTTGTGATGGTTGCCAAAAGCAATCAAAACATTATCCAAAACTGTTAAATCTTTAAAGAGACGGATATTTTGGAATGTACGTCCAAGTCCCAAAGAAGCAATCTTATAAGGTGACTTTCCATTCAAAAGGTGACCATCTAAGGTTACTGTTCCCTCACTTGGTTCATAAACACCGGTCAAAAGGTTGAAAAGAGTGGTTTTCCCAGCTCCATTTGGACCGATTAGTCCAACCAGTTCCCCTTCGTTCAATTCAAGAGTCACATCTCCAACAGCTGTTAGACCGCCAAAATGTTTGGTTAACTGTTTTACTTCAAGTAATGCCATTAGTTTTGTTCCTCCTTCTTAGATTTTTTAAAGAAACGTGATAGGCTCAATTCCCATGTTCCAAGGAGTCCACCTGGTCTGAAAATCATTACCAATACCAAGGCCAAAGCGTAAATAATCATACGCACACTAGCAACATCTTGGAGAAGCATATTCAAAATTCCCAAAACAATAGCTGAAACGATGGCACCTGTAATGGAACCAAGTCCACCAAATACAACAATAATCAAAACGTTGATTGAGTTGATGAAAGTATAATCTTTCGGTACAACAGACCCGATAAATCCTGCCTGAAGTGACCCTGCAATACTTGCAGTAATAGCACCAAAGACAAAAGCGATAATTTTAATTTTAGTCGTATTAACCCCAACTGACTCAGCAGCAATTTCATCCTCACGAACGGAGAGGGTTGAACGACCAATTGGACTACGCAAGAAGTTTAAGGTTGCAATGGTTGTGATCACGACAAAGAAGTAAACCATTTGCCAAGTTGTAAAGTTAGGAATTCCCAAGATACCTGCTGCACCATTTGTAAGGCTTCCACCATTGATGATAAAGATACGGATAATTTCAGAAACACCAAGAGTCGCTACCGCAAGATAGTCCCCCTTCAAGCGTAAGGTTGGAATTCCGACAAGCAAGGCAACTGCTCCTGAAAGCAAAGCACCTATCAGCATGGCTCCAAAGAAGGCACCGTAGGTTGGTGATTTAGAACCAATAATAGCTGCTGCATAGGCACCAATCGCCATGAAACCAGCATGCCCAAGTGAAAATTGTCCTGAAAAACCAACGATTAAGTTGAGACCAACAGCCAGAATAATATTAATTCCTATTTGTTGTAAAATCTGTACATAGAATAGATTGAGTACTCCGACTGAAACCAGTACACTAATCAAGCCATAGCCAGCTAACAAAAGGAGTAACCATAGAATATTAACTTTTAAATTTTCTTTCATCGTTTACACCTTCTCTTTCACATTTTTACCAAGGATACCAGCTGGGCGGACAATCAAGATCAACAACAAGATTCCATAAACAATGGCATCACGGAAGTCTGACATTCCAAAGGCTGTCGCAAAGGTTTCCAATAGACCAATTACAAATCCACCAAGCGCCGCACCAGGAATGATTCCGATACCACCAAGTACTGCGGCAACGAAAGACTTAAGACCTGGAGTAACTCCCATCAAAGGCTCAAGAGAGTTATAATAGAGGGCAATCAGAACACCAGCCGCACCCGCAAGAGCTGAACCCAAAGCAAAGGTAAAGCTGATAGTACGGTTTACATTGATCCCCATCAATTGCGCCGCATCGCTATCTACGGATACTGCACGCATGGCTTTCCCCATCTTGGTCTTTTGGACAATGACTTGTAACAAAATCATCAAAATCAAGGAAATCGCCAAGATCATTAACTGCACGTTTGTTAAGCTAATTGGTCCCAGATCATAACGAACTGTTTGAATCGCTTGAGGGAAGGCACGAGTATTGGCACCAACCAGATAGACCATGCCATACTCCAATAGGAAGGAAACCCCAATAGCTGTAATCAAAACAGCAATACGAGTAGAGTGACGCAAAGGTCGGTAAGCAAGGAATTCAATCACGACACCAAGAATGGCTGTCGCTAGCATCGCTACAATAAGCGCTACAAAGAAATTCATTTGGAAAGAATTAATCAAGAAATAACCGATAAAGGCTCCCATCATATAAATATCACCGTGGGCGAAGTTGATGAGCTTGATAATTCCGTAAACCATGGTATATCCTAGGGCTAACAGCGCGTATACACTACCTAGAATCAAACCATTTACTAGTTGTTGGAGCATAAGATTCACTCTTTCTATTTATAATTTCGAGGGTTTCCCCTCACTTTTTGATAGGTTCTTAAACATCGAAACAGGGAGTGAGTCCGAGTCTCATTCCCTATTTCAACATTTTTCTATTATGGTTTTACAACTTCTGCTGCTTCAACCTTACCATTGTTCATGGTCATCATGTAAGCAGTTTTAACTGTATTGTGGTCTGCATCGAAGCTTGTTTGACCAGTTACACCTTCAAAGTCTTTTGTTTTAGCAAGATTATCCTTAATCTCACCTGAATTTTTAGCACCTTTTGCTGCGTTTGCTACAAGGTGAACTGAATCATAAGCCAAGGCTGCAAATGTTGAAGGCTCTTCGTTGTACTTAGCACGGTATGCATCAAGGAAAGCTTTTGCTTTAGCTGAAACTTCTACAGTAGTTGAGAAGCCTGAGATAAAGTAAATGTTTGATGCTTTTTCAGCAGTTGCTTGTTGTACAAACTCTTCACCGTTGAATCCATCACCACCAACGATTGGTTTGTCAATTCCCATACCACGCGCTTGGTTTACAATTTTACCAGCTTCAGTGTAGTAACCAGGAACGATGATAGCATCAAAGTCTTTCCCTTTCATTTTTGTAAGGGCTGCTTGGAAGTCTGTGTCACCTGCTACGAAAGTTTCATCTGCAACGATTTCACCCTTGTAAGCCTCACGGAAGGCTTTGGCAATACCTTTAGCATAGTCACTAGCATTGTCAGTGTAAAGAACAACTTTCTTAGCTTGCAATTTTTCAGAAACATAGTTTGAGATAATTTTTCCTTGGAAGCTATCTTGGAAAGTTCCGATAAAGAGGTAATCTTGACCTTTAGTCAATCCATCTTGCGTCGCACTTGGTGAGATCAACGGAACACCTGCTTTTGTAGCGTTCGCTACCGCAGCTGCAGTTGCACCAGATGTCGCAGGTCCTACGATTGCTGATACTTTAGATTGGGTTACAAGGTTAGTTGTTACTGAAGCCGCCTCAGCTGTTTCAGACTTGTTATCTTTATCAACTACTTCGATTTGTTTTCCATCGATACCACCTGCGGCATTGATTTCATCAACGGCAAGTTGGGCACCTTTTTGTTCAGATGTTCCGTAGGCTGCTACGGCACCAGTTTCCTCGAAGTTAAATCCGATTTTGATTGTCTTTTCATCTACTGAGTTACCAGCAGCGTTTGACGCTCCAGACTTCACTTCTCCACAGGCTGCAAGAAGTGCTACACTTGCAAGCGCCACAAACGATAGGGCAAATTTTTTCTTCATCTTTTTTGTCTCCTTATTTCTTAAATAAATAGCATGTTAAGAATATACCGAATTATCAGAAAATTGTCAATACTTTTCTTAAACTTTTTCAATGATAACGTTTTCCTCTCGATAAAGATTGCCCACAAAGGGTGTTTCCAGCTCTTGGATATGACAAACTCTGACTTTTTTTATAAATTTTTCCTTGCTCAAGCGCCCGACCAATTGCTCCACTTCTTGAGTTGGAACATAAAGCTGTAAGTAACGATGTTTCTTGGAATGATAGGTAATATCTCCATAATCCTGCAGTTTTTTGGCATCACGATTATAGTAAAGATAGATAATCAAGCCAGATCGATTGACTTTTTCAAACATGGTAAATCCTCTTTCTAAGAAATCTCTCCCTATTATACCAAAAAAAGCAAACCCAGTCGAGTTTGCCTTCTATCATCATTAATTCAATGAATTGTTGGCCATTATTTCATCAATAAAGCCATATTCAAGTGTTTCTTGGGCGCTCATCCAATTATCGCGTTCTGCATCTGCATGGACTTTTTCGATTGACTGACCTGAATTTTCAGCCAAGATTTTTTCCAAGATGTTACGAGTTTTGAGCAAGTGTTCTGCAGCAATCGCCATATCGGTTTGTTGAGTACCACCACCTGTACCACCCATTGGTTGGTGGATCATATACTCTGCATTTGGAAGCATGAAACGTTTGCCTTTTGCTCCACTTGACGCGATGACCGTCCCCATAGATGCAGCCATCCCCATAACGATAGTTTGGACATCTGCCTTGATAAAGTTCATAGTATCAACGATTGCCAAACCAGCTGAAACAGAACCACCAGGTGTATTGACATAAAGGTAAATATCTTTTGTACTATCTTGGGCATCCAAGAAAAGCAATTGGGCAATAACAGAGTTAGCCATATTGTCTTCAACTGGACCTGTCAGCATAATGATGCGGTCTTTAAGAAGACGTGAGTAAATATCGTAGGAACGTTCTCCACGGCTTGTTTGTTCAATAACTACAGGAATCATTCAATTCTCCTTTTGAGTTTTAATTTTGTTGGTCAAATGACTGAAGATAAGACTATTATAATATCTTGGTCAAAAAAGGTCAAATTTTTGCTCTGTTTTCATCAGACAGAAACAAAAATTCAACCTCCTTTCACGACTGGAAATTCTTTTCCAATTCATTCTTCTTTTCGATTTTATTTCGTACCGAACAAGCGGTCTCCAGCATCTCCAAGACCTGGAACGATATAACCGTGTTCGTTCAAGCGTTCATCCAAGGCTGCTGTAAAGATTTCTACATCTGGATGAGCTTCTTGAAGGGCTTTTACACCTTCTGGAGCAGATACAAGGCAGACAAATTTGATATTTGATGCGCCACGTTTTTTAAGGGAGTCAACAGCTAAGATTGCTGAGCCACCTGTTGCCAACATTGGATCTACTACAAAAATTTGACGTTGGTCAATATCTTCAGGCAATTTCACCAAATACTCAACTGGTTGAAGCGTTTCTTCATCACGGTACATACCAATGTGACCAACTTTAGCAGCTGGAACCAAGCTCAAGAGACCATCAACCATCCCGATACCTGCACGCAAGATTGGAACGATGGCCAATTTCTTACCTGCCAATTGTTTTTGAACTGTTTTTGTGATTGGTGTTTCGATTTCCACATCTTCTAGTGGAAGATCACGAAGTACTTCATATCCCATCAACATTGCAATCTCATCTACTAGCTCACGGAAAGCTTTTGTAGAAGTATCTGTACGACGCAAGATTGACAATTTGTGTTGAATCAGTGGATGATTAATAACTTCAATTTTTCCCATTTTTGGAGTTCCTTCTTTCAATTTATTCTTCTTATTATACCAAAAAACGGTTTAAAAATCTTTCTAAACCATTTATTTTTGATAATTTTTACATTAAATCTGCCTCTTTTAGAGCTGCTTGTACGGTCTCAAGTGGTAAATGAGTTAATTCTGTTCCTTTTTCTTGATAAAGGTATTGGGCGTAGTCGTCCATTCGGTACTGGTTGATATAAACCACGCGCTTACAACCAACCTGCAATAATTGTTTGGTACAGTTCAGACAAGGAAAATGCGTTACATAGGCTGTAAATCCTTTTGGAACACCACGCTCTGCACCTTGAAGGATAGCATTGACCTCAGCGTGAAGGGTGCGAACACAGTGGCCTTCGATGACCAGACATTCGTGATCAATACAATGCTCGGTTCCTGACACCGAACCATTGTAACCAGTGGAAATAACCTTATTATCCTTTACCAGAATTGCGCCCACTTTGGCACGTTTACAAGTGGAACGATTGGCAATTAGTAAGGCTTGGGCTGCAAAATACTCATCCCAGGCCAGTCTTTTTTCAGTCATATCTCTTCTCCTTTTTCTCTATTTTTTAAAAAATGGTAACCGTAAATCCGCTATCTTTTCAGCAGGTACCTTCATGCCATCCTTGATCCATTTTAAAAGGACTGAGACGATGGCTGAACTCCAGAAGGAATGAAGATAAGAGCTGACACCTTTTGATTTCCCATGGTATTTTTCTAGAAATTCCTGCATGGCTTGGATAAAGATTTTTTCCAGATGGTAATCCAAGGCCAGTTGAATCACTCTGGCTTCCTTTCTTGCTTCTCGAAAAAGGTGAACCCAGACCAGATAAAGGTCTGTCTTTAAATCATAATGATGCAACTGTTCCATAATATTGTGGACAGTTCGTTTAAAGACGCTTTCTAAAATCTCCTCTTTAGAATCATAATTGCGATAAAAAGCCGCACGCGAAACGCCTGCACGTTTGACCAATTCAGAAATACTAATCTTGGTCAAGTCCTTTTTTTCCAAGAGCTGCAAGAGGGCTGTTTCGATGGCTTCTCTAGTTAATAAATTGGATTCTTGGTTTGATTTTCTGAGATTTTCAAGAGATTTTTCAGAGATTCTACGTTCAGACATAACATTTTCTTTCTACTTGTCACAACAGACAGATGAGGCTTTTGTTTCAAGGGTTTTCATGATATAATTGTAAAAAAAGACAGAACCTTTGTCAATGTATAACTGACAAAGATGGAGAATTTCTATGACTTGGAAGATTATTGCTGACTCTGGTTGTGATTATCGTCAACTGGCAAAACCAGCTATTGACACGACCTTTGTAAGTGTCCCCTTAACCATTCAAGTAGCTGATCAGATTTTTGTTGATGATGCCAGTCTTGATATTGACCAAATGATGGAAACCATGTATGCAACTGCAGAAGCTTCAAAATCAGCTTGTCCAAGCCCAGATGATTATTTGCGAGCATTTGAAGGTGCCAAAAACATTTTCCTAGTAACCATCACCGGTACTCTTTCTGGCAGTCACAATAGTGCTCAACTGGCCAAGAATATTTATCTGGAAGACCATCCTGACACTAAGATTCATGTAATTGATAGTTTGTCTGCTGGTGGGGAAGTTGACTTGCTCGTAGAAAAATTGAATGACTTGATTGACCAGGGCTTATCTTTTGAAGAAGTGGTTGAAGCTATCAATGCCTATCAAGAAAAAACCAAGTTGCTCTTTGTTCTAGCAAAGGTCGATAACTTGGTGAAGAACGGCCGTTTGAGCAAGCTTATCGGTACGGTCGTTGGCCTTCTAAATATCCGTATGGTCGGAGAAGCTAATGAAACTGGAACCCTTGAATTGCTACAAAAAGCAAGAGGAGCAAAGAAATCGATTCAGGCAGCCTATGAAGAGTTAGTGAAAGCAGGATATGCTGGTGGTCGTATTGTCATGGCTCAACGCAATAACGAGAAATGTTGCCAACAGCTCTCAGACCGAATCCGTGAAAATTTCCCACAGGCGGATATTAAAATTCTCCCAACATCTGGTCTCTGCAGTTTTTATGCAGAAGATGGTGGTTTGCTGATGGGGTATGAAATTGATTAATTGCATTCTTGACAAGAGGTGGCCGTCATCTCTTGTTTTTTTGTGGTACAATAGAGCTATGAAACATTTTGATACTATTGTCATCGGTGGAGGTCCTGCTGGCATGATGGCTACGATTTCCAGTAGCTTTTACGGGCAGAAAACACTTCTCATCGAAAAAAATCGGAAACTTGGAAAAAAATTAGCTGGAACTGGCGGTGGTCGTTGCAATGTCACCAATAACGGAACTCTAGACGATCTACTCGCTGGCATCCCTGGAAATGGGCGCTTTCTCTACAGTGTCTTCTCCCAGTTTGATAACCATGATATCATTAACTTTTTTACAGAAAATGGTGTTAAACTTAAGGTCGAAGACCACGGCCGCGTCTTTCCTGCTAGTGACAAATCGCGAACCATAATCGAGGCTTTGGAAAAGAAAATCACTGAGCTAGGTGGTCAAGTTGCTACTCAAACAGAAATTGTTTCGGTTAAAAAAATCGGTGAACAGTTTGTCCTTAAGTCCGCAGACCAAAGCTTCACTTGTGAGAAACTCATTGTCACAACTGGTGGTAAATCTTATCCTTCTACTGGTTCGACTGGTTTTGGTCATGAGATTGCCCGTCATTTTAAACACACCATTACTGAGCTTGAGGCAGCTGAAAGTCCTTTGTTGACAGATTTTCCACACAAGGCCTTGCAGGGGATTTCGCTGGACGATGTGACCCTAAGCTATGGTAAGCATGTCATCACTCACGATTTGCTCTTTACCCACTTTGGTTTGTCAGGCCCTGCTGCCCTACGTATGTCTAGCTTTGTCAAAGGTGGTGAGCTTCTCTCTCTCGATGTCTTACCTCATCTTTCTGAGGAGGACTTGGTTGTATTTTTAGAAGAAAATCGGGGAAAATCCTTGAAAAACGCTTTAAAATCTTTATTACCTGAGCGTTTGGCAGAATTTTTTGTGCAAGGCTATCCTGACAAAGTCAAACAACTGACTGAAAAGGAACGAGAACAACTTCTCCAGTCCATCAAGGGACTAAAAATCCCTGTGACTGGTAAAATGTCCTTAGCTAAATCCTTTGTTACCAAGGGTGGTGTCAGTCTTAAGGAAATCAATCCTAAAACTCTAGAAAGTAAGCTGGTCCCTGGCCTCCACTTTGCTGGTGAGGTACTGGATATCAACGCCCACACAGGTGGCTTTAACATCACTTCTGCCCTCTGTACTGGCTGGGTGGCGGGATCAAACCCAATCTAAATCTAAATTATTCAATGGCTAAATCAGCCCCAAAAGAAAGGAACTACTTTGGAACATATTATCTTGTTAAGGGGAGTTACTCCTAATGGAAAAAATGCTATCCCTAAAATGTCTTATCTAGTAGATATCTTGACAGAAGCTGGTTTTCAACAAGTTCGAACCTATATTCAAAGTGGGAATATCATTCTTGAAAGTGACTTAGATTTAGAAAAAATACGAGAACGTGTCCATACTCTAATAAATGAAAATATTGGTGCTGACTTAAAAATGGTAATCAAGAACAAAAGTGATTTTAAAAAAATTGTCCAAGAAAACCCGTTTGGAGAACACTATCTTTATGACCGTATACACGTGATTTTTTATCAAGAATCTATTCAAAGTCTCCCTTTAGAAAAATTGAAAATTGATTATGGTGAAGAAGAAATTTGTATCGGTAACCATTGTCTTTACCTCTATCTCCCTAGAACTGCAAAACAAAAGAAACTCCATACCAACTATCTTGAAAAGCTTTTTAATGTAGATTTGACAATGCGAAAACTAAATGTAGTAGAAAAATTATTAAGCAAGTAGTGCTTGAATTTAGTAAAAATCGGAAGAATACTCCTCCGATTTTATTTTGTCTGAGTTTGGACATAGTGGGCAATCACATCTGATGTGTACTGGGCTGTTCCAATTCCAAATTTGTCAATGTTTTCCTTAAACTCTGGGTTATAGACGTAGCCTTTACCGATATGACCGAATACTTCAATAGAGCAGTCGAATCCATAAGTACGGATGGCTTGCAAGAGTTTAGCAGCTTCTTCTTGGTTTTCTGTTGCTGTTACAGGCAGTCCAGCTTGAAGATTTTGTGACAAGGATCGAAATACTTGATTGAAGGCAGCCGTAGCTTCGTCTTCGTGACCTTTTTGGCGCTCGAGCGCTTGGTCCATCACTTCTTGTCCATATTTCTCTACCGCCTCTTGGTGGTATTTTTGATGGTCTTGGTAGTTAAATCCAGCAAATTTCTCTTGAATGCTCATTTCTCTTTCTCCTTTTTGTTCTTGAATGGTTTTTTGCAAGGTTGAAATCAAGGTATCCAGATGTTCCCTTTCTCGAGTCAAATAGTCCAACTGCCTGGTCAAATGAGGCAATAAATCTTCCCTTTCTTCCTTTAATAGCTCTGCTATTTTTTCTAAAGAAAAACCTAGATATTTGTAATAAAGAATAACCTGAAGGCGTTCCAAATCCTCCTGACTGTAGGTTCGATAGCCGTTTTCCGACTTTAAAGGAACCAAAAGTCCTATCTTATCGTAGTGGTGTAGGGTCTTGACAGAGACGCCCGAAAGCTGCGCAGCTTCTTTTATATGGTACATTATTTCCTCCTTATACTCAATGAAAATCAAAGAGCAAACTAGGAAGCTAGCCGCAGGCTGTACTTGAGTACGGTAAGGCGACGCTGACGTGGTTTGAATTTGATTTTCGAAGAGTATTACATTGATAGTATAACCCCTCCCCTCAGGTCAGAGTCAAGCGTTTTTGCGAAATTTTTTACTTTATCATAACATGAAAATGGTTTTCTTGACAGACCTTAGAAAACATGATAGGATAGTCAAGTCTATCAATCAAAAGAAACGCTCATTTTGAGTACTTATGAGGCTATTTGCCAAGGGCAGTAGCTTTTTCTTTTGTAATACTAATTTTAGGAGTTTAACTATGTCTGAAAAATCTCAATGGGGTTCTAAACTGGGCTTTATCCTAGCATCTGCTGGTTCAGCCATCGGACTTGGTGCCGTTTGGAAATTCCCCTACATGACTGCTGCTAACGGTGGAGGAGGCTTTTTACTGGTCTTTCTCGTTTCCACTATTTTAATCGGTTTCCCTCTCTTGCTTGCTGAATTCGCCCTCGGCCGAAGTGCTGGTGTCTCAGCAATCAAAACCTTTGGAAAACTAGGCAAGAATAGTAAGTACA
Organism: Streptococcus mitis; assembly: GCF_946190335.1. Taxonomy (GTDB): domain Bacteria; phylum Bacillota; class Bacilli; order Lactobacillales; family Streptococcaceae; genus Streptococcus; species Streptococcus mitis_CH. Next base: position 53,788 of record NZ_CAMHZN010000002.1, on the reverse strand, counting down.
ACTTTATCGGTTGGATTGGTGCCTTTGCCCTTTTTATCCTTTTATCGTTTTACAGTGTTATTGGCGGCTGGATTTTAGTCTATCTAGGCATTGAGTTTGGAAAATTGTTCCAAATTGGTGGAACGGGGGATTATGCTCAGTTATTTACTTCAATCATTTCAAATCCAGCCATTGCCCTAGGAGCTCAAGCAGCCTTTATCCTATTGAATATCTTCATTGTATCACGTGGGGTTCAAAAAGGGATTGAAAGAGCTTCGAAAGTCATGATGCCCCTGCTCTTTATCATCTTTGTCGTCATCATCGGTCGTTCTCTCAGTTTGCCAAATGCCATGGAAGGGGTTCTTTACTTCCTAAAACCAGACTTCTCTAAGCTGACAAGTGCTGGTCTCCTCTATGCTCTGGGACAATCTTTCTTTGCCCTCTCACTAGGGGTTACAGCCATGCTGACCTATGCTTCTTACTTGGATAAGAAAACCAATCTGGTCCAGTCAGGAATTTCTATTGTAGCCATGAACATCTCGGTATCCATCATGGCGGGTCTAGCCATTTTCCCAGCCATGTCAGCCTTCAATATCCAATCTGAAGGAGGACCGAGCCTGCTCTTTATCGTCTTGCCTCAACTCTTTGACAAGATGCCTTTTGGAACCATTTTCTACATCCTCTTCCTCTTGCTCTTCCTCTTTGCGACAGTCACTTCTTCCGTCGTTATGCTGGAAATCAATGTAGGCAATATCACCAATCAGGACAACAGCAAGCGTGCCATGTGGAGTGCCATTTTAGGAATTTTGACCTTTGTCTTTGGAATTCCTTCAGCCCTATCTTACGGTGTCATGGCGGATGTTCACATCTTTGGGAAGACCTTCTTTGACGCTATGGACTTCTTGGTTTCCAATCTCCTCATGCCATTTGGAGCTCTCTGCCTTTCACTTTTTACAGGCTATATCTTTAAAAAAGCTCTTGCCATGGAGGAACTCCATCTCGATGAAAGAGCATGGAAACAGGGACTGTTCCAAGTCTGGCTCTTCCTTCTTCGTTTCATCATTCCAATCATCATCATCGTGGTCTTTATCGCCCAATTTATGTAATTAAAAAGGACTTGAGTAATGAACTCAGGCCCTTTCTTTTTTATGGATGGCTAACAATCAATTCCAAATCTTGTCCTTCTAGGGTCCAAGCTTCAACATCACTTGGTAGGATAAAGTGGCTACCTTTTTGGATTGGATAGTTTTTTCCGTCAACAGTCAGTTGACCTTGACCAGCTAAGACACTGAACAAGCTGTAGTCAGCTGTCTTTTCGAAGTCAACTTTTCCAGTAATTTCCCACTTGTAAACTGCAAAGAAATCATTGGATACAAGGAGAGTGGAACGCAAATCATCTGCTTTAACAGTTACAGGGCGGCTATTTGCAGGCTCACCAATGTTTAATACATCAATAGATTTTTCAAGGTGAAGTTCACGCAAGTTACCATTATCATCCTTACGGTCAAAGTCATAGACGCGATAGGTGGTATCGCTAGATTGTTGGGTTTCAAGAATCAAGATGCCCGCACCGATAGCATGCATGGTGCCACTTGGCACATAGAAGAAATCTCCAGCTTTAACTGGTACTTTTGTCAACAAGGCATCCCAGTTTTTATCTTCAATTTGCTGACGGAGTTCTTCTTTTGACTTGGCATTGTGACCGTAAATAATCTCTGAACCTTCATCCGCAGCGATGATGTACCAGCATTCTGTTTTTCCGAGTTCGCCTTCATGCTCCAGTCCATAAGCATCGTCTGGGTGAACTTGAACGCTGAGCCAGTCGTTAGCATCCAGAATCTTAGTCAAAAGCGGAAATACAGGCTCTGGACGGTTGCCAAACAATTCACGATGTTCCGCATACAAAGTAGCAAGGTCTGTTCCCTCAAAACGACCATTGGCCACCTTTGAAACGCCATTTGGATGGGCTGAGATGGCCCAATATTCTCCGATTTTTTCACTTGGGATGTCGTAGCCAAACTCATCACGTAGCTTGGTTCCACCCCAAATTTTTTCTTGCATAACTGATTGTAAAAATAATGGTTCTGACATCATATTCTCCTGTCTGATTTTTCTCCCCTCATTATAGCAAAAAAAGAGTTCCAGTTGAACTCTTTTTCACATCTTATAAAGTAGGGAGAAGATTTTATAAAAATAGTAACGATATACTTTTTTCTTTGATAGAGACGAACATAAAAGACTCTCGTAAAGCCAGCTGTCACTGGACTTTTTCCCTCAACTCTCATTCAAAAATTACTTTAATGAAGCATCTATTTTCATAAACGAACAAAACTGAAACCAGTCTTCTTTTTAAATCAAAGCTGTAATAGCCGTCACAAGGCCAAAAACAATACCTGGAGCATTGGCAGCAGCAAGGGGAATATCTCTTTCTTTCTTGAAAAGACCGTAGTAAACCCAGAGACTACAGTTGATGGCAGCAACCAAGGGCTGGATGAAATTTCCTTTTTGACCAGCCAGATTGTTCATAATTTGTGGGAAGTAAGACACATACATCATAACAGACATGAAGGTCGCTACCCAACCCAAAACTTTCATTTGTTTTTCGGACATTTTCAAAACCTCTTTTATTCTTTTATGCTTTTTATTTTATAATATGATGCAAAAATAAGCAAGAGTTTGAGAGTTTTGTTATAAAAATGTAAACTATTACAATCTTGTGATTAGAAAGCAGAGTGAAGTTAGGAAAAGTATATATAATCAGAAAAACGCATATTATTATGTATTGAAAAATCTTGATACTGGGTGTTTTTTTGCTGAAATATTTACTTTATTTTCTGATAAAACTGACTTTTAAGCCAGAATCAATATTTTCCTAAATCTACAACTTGTTGATATCTACTTTCATCATCAATATGATGGGCAATTTCTAACATCATTACAGGAAGAGAAAATAGTAGTTCATGTACCATGAAGGCGTTTTCTTTGTCTAGGGCTGCGGTCACTTCATCAGCCAATAACAGATTTTTTTTACGAAGAAGAAAACGTGCCAATTCAATCCTTACTCTTTGTCCCCCAGAAATATTCTCCCCGTTATTTTTGATAATAAAATCCATCCCACCCGTCAATTCAAAATCTAGTTTGACTTGTTTCAAAACAGCAAGCAACTCTTCCTCAGAAAATTCTTGTCCTAATGTTAAATTATAACGCACTGTATCGTTAAAGAGAAATGGGTGTTGGCTAATAATTCCTATACTGGATACAAAACTTGATGTACATTCATTAACAGTTGTCACACCGATAATTTCTCCCTCATCTGCTATTTCTTCTCCAGTAATGAGTCGAAACAAGGTTGACTTACCACAACCACTCGGTCCTTTGATTAAAACTTTCTGACCTACTTGAACATCCAAATTTAGATGAGTAAAAAGTTGTCTGTCACCATAGGATTTACTTAAATTTTTAATGTGCAGAGCATGCAATTCTTGCGCATCTTTTTTATCTATCTGTTTTACATCTCCAATTTCTAATACTCCAAAAATCTTATCTGCTGTCGTTTTTGCCCCTTGTATATCTACAGCATCATACATAATAGTCTGAATAGGGCTCACTAGCTGACCTGCTGCGATATACATAGCAACAAGACTTGCCACTGACACTTTCTGCCCAGCCATAGCAAAGTAAAAACCTAAAACAAGTGGTAAAACTTGGCTTAAAAAGACCATGAAACCGTTGCAAAAGAAAATTATATTATGGGTAAAGCAAAATTTTTGAATGGCTAGTTGATAATGTCTATTAATCTTCCAAAATCTGTTCTGATTTTCAGAAATTGCTTGGTTCATGAGTAGAGTATATGCTCCTCGGATACTATCAGATACTTGATTATGCACTTCTACTCTGCCTTGAGCCATGTCATCACCAGTATGTTTGAGTCTTTTATTCATCAAGAACTGAGGAATAGGACGTAAAATAGTGAAAAAGACAAAAATACTACCTAGTAACAAATTTTGCGAAATAATATAAATCGCTGTTAGTAATGCTACAAAGCTCCAGCAAATGATATTAACGTATTTTTCTAAGTAATTATCCCCAAAATACTCCATATCTTGTGTGAGCATGGTGATTTTTTCATCTTCGTTAAAATCTTTATTTATCATCAGCTTGTCAAATAAATCTGCCCTCATATTCATTTGAATTTCACGTCTAAAAACATTATGTGTATGATTACAAAAGAGCATTAAGCTATACAAGACGAAGTATACTGTAAAGCCAAAAACAGCAAACTGTATGATTTTAGAATAAGTCAGTTCTCCTTGATTTAAGGACAAGGCTTGTGATACGACTAAGGGTTGAGCAAGAGCCAAACCTCCATTTGCCAGTGCACCAATGATTGTATAAAACTTCGTTTTCTTATCCAGATAGTGAAATATTTTATTCATAATGCCCTCCTAGAAAGATAGAGAGACTAGCCACCCTATCCATTTTTATATAAACTTAACAAATATTACAATTATTGCTTACAACTTCAGGTTTTTTTACAACCTTTTTGTTTTTCTTGATAGATATTTTTGCTTACCCTTCTCTAGTCCACATCTAAAATATCTTAATAGCATCCAGAAATAGCATAAAGTGCTAGATTTTTAAGAATTTTCTCTTGCATATTCTTACAAATCAAAGAAGAGCTTAATTCCGTAATATGCTTGGCCATTGGACAAAAGCCTAATTTACAAATCAAAACAAAGAGACATATTTTACAATCTTCTCTAACAGATAGAAATCATCCTTTCATATGCATCTTATTTTTGTACTGTTATATTTTTATTATAAGATTTTAGAAAAACGCTGTCAATTGTTTATGTGCAATTGCTTTATGTTAAAAAGACCGGATTGCTCCGATCTTTCAATATTCATACTCTTAATTTCTGTTTTAAAAATAGCTAAGGTTAACGTCCACTTATTTCATACGATAAAAATCAATCACTAGACCAGCAGGCCCTTTAACTAATAAGGACTCTGTTCCCCAATCGGTTACATCTGGTCCGTGTAAAACCTTTATACCAAGCTCTTTCAACCGTTTGTAGCTCTGGTCTACATCCTCAACCTCGATATGAAGAATGATTCCTGACTGAAAATCTTCCAAAGGAATCAAATGATTTTGGGACAACATCAGACAGTGACTGCCAATCGTAAACTGAGCAAAACTGTCATCAACATAATCGGACTTTTTATCCAAAATACGCTCCAAGTCATCACAGACTTGGGGAACATCTGAAACGATAATATCTAATTGATTTAAATTCATTCACTATCCTCCATAAAAAGACCGGATTGCTCCGATCTTTTTAAGTTCCACGAAGAAATTATTTAATTGCGCGTGATTGCAAACCTTCTTCTTCCAAGAAGAGACGGAATGGTACGAGTTCTTCTGCTTCGTATTTTTCCTTGAAAGCTTTGATTGCTTCTTCTGAGTGAAGTTTTGGATCCAATTCAAGTACTTCTACTGGAAGTGGACGGTGTTCAGTGATGCGAGCATCGATAACAACAGTTTTACCTTCTTTGCTCAATTTAACAGCTTCTGCAACAACTGCATCGATGTCTTCGATACGGTCAACTGTAAATCCAACAGCTCCTTGAGCTTCAGCGATTTTCGCATAGTCAGCATTAGGGAAGTCACAACCAAACAAGTGTTTGTTTGTGTCTTCGTATTTGTCCTTGATGAAGGCATATTTACCATTTGAGAAGACAACGTTGATAACTGGAAGGTCGTATTGAACGTTTGTGATAACGTCTGGGTAGCACATGTTGAATGCACCGTCACCCATGATGTTCCATACTTGGCGATCTGGATTGTCTTTCTTAGCAGCGATACCACCAGGAAGGGCAATACCCATTGTCGCAAAGAGTGGAGATGTACGCCACATGTTCTTAGGTGTCATGTGAAGGTGACGAGTAGATGTTTGAGTAGTGTCACCTACGTCGATTGAATAGATAGCGTCTTGATCAGCATGTTTGTTGATTGCATTGTAAACTTGATACAATTGCAATTCACCCTCAGTTTTACCTTCGAGTTTGTTCATGTAATCACGCCAGTTTTGGTTGTTCTTAACGTTTGCACGCCACCATGGAGTAGATTCAACTGGATTCACTTTGTCAAGGATTGCTTTCGCTGCTTGACCTGCATCACCAAGGATTGAAGCGTCTAGGGCATGACGTTTACCAAGTTTGTAAGGGTCAATATCCACTTGGATGAATTTTTCAGTATTCTTGAATGCTTCGTAAACTTCAGCAAATGGGAAGTTTGAACCAAGGAAAAGAACTGTGTCTGCTTCAAAGACCACTTCGTTGGCTGGTTTCCAACCAACACGGTAAGCAGAACCTGTCAAACCTTCATAGTTCCATTCGAAAGCTTCAAAGTTTTTACCAGTTGTGATGATTGGTGCTTTGATTTTACGTGACAATTCAGTGATCACTTCACCGGCTTTAACACCACCGTAACCAGCATAGATAACTGGACGTTCAGCATTGTTCAAGATTTCAACAGCTTTGTCGATTTCAGCTTCGTTCAAAGCAGGAGCGATGAATGAACGTTCGTATGAACCTGAACCGTAGTATGAGTTTTCGTCGATTTCTTGGAAACCGAAGTTTACTGGAATTTCAACAACAGCTGGACCTTTTTTAGAAACTGCAGCACGGCAAGCTTCGTCGATTACTTTTGGCAATTGCTCAGCGTAAGCTACACGTTTGTTGTAGACAGCGATACCGTTGTACATTGGGTTTTGGTTCAATTCTTGGAAAGCATCCATGTTGAGTTCGTTCACTGGACGTGATCCAAGGATTGCTAGGAATGGAGTGTTATCCATAGCTGCATCGTAAACACCGTTAATCAAGTGAGTCGCACCTGGACCACCTGAACCAACTGCAACCCCGATTGAGCCGCCGAATTTAGCTTGCATAACCGCTGCAAGAGCACCTGTTTCTTCGTGGCGAACTTGCAAGAAGCGGATATCTTTGTCTTCAGCCAAAGCATCCATCAATGAGCTGAGTGTTCCTGATGGGATACCGTAGATTGTGTCTACGCCCCATGTTTTCAATACATTAAGCATTGCTGCAGATGCAGTAATTTTCCCTTGAGTCATAATGATAACTCTCCTTCAAATATTTTTAAATCTACTAAAAAAGGTTTCATATAGTTTTTGAAAACGTTTCAGCAAATTTTTACACTACTAATTTATCACATTTATTTTTACTTTACTAAGAATCTGCTCAGAAGTTTTTATTCTCTATCACAGTACAGTTTGAAAATGTTTTTAGTTTCTGTTTTATAATAAAAAGCGAGCAAGCCCGCTTTTAATCTATTTTACTAAAGTTTAGTAAGAGTGAACTAGTCAGAACAGATACAGAACTAAAGGCCATAGCTAGACCTGCCAGTTCTGGATTGAGGGCCAGTCCAACACCTGAAAAGACTCCTGCTGCAATCGGAATTCCGGCGACATTGTAGATAAAGGCCCAGAAAAGATTGAGCAGAATTCGATTAAAGGTTTTCTTACTCATGTCAAAGGCACGAACCACTCCTAGGAGGTTATTAGTTGTCAACACCAAATCTGCTGACTCGATGGCAATATCTGTTCCAGCTCCCATAGCAATCCCCACATCTGCTACACTGAGGGCAGGAGCGTCATTGATACCGTCACCAACAAAGGCTACTTTTCCAGTCGCTTGTAGTTTATGGATTTCATGGGCTTTTTCTTCTGGTAAGACACCTGCAATGACCTCTTCGATTCCGATCTGATCGGCAATAGCACGCGCCACACCTGCATTGTCTCCTGTCAGCATGACTGTTTTAAGACCTCGTTTTTTCAACTGACTGATGGCAAGCTTGGCATTTCCCTTGGGAATATCTTGCAGAGCAAGCAAGCCTTTGATTTCATTCTCAACAGCCAAGAACACAACTGTCTTAGCTTCTTTTTCCAGTTCTTCTAGTTTTTCTTGATAAGTGCTAGAAATGTTCATGCCATCCAGTATTTTAGCATTTCCAAGCAAAACTTGTTTTCCATTGATTTGCCCTGAGACACCTTTTCCGTGCAAGGCTTGGAAATTTTCAACAGTGTGAAACTCAAGTCCAGCTTCACTCGCTCGTTTCACAACAGCTTCAGCCAGTGGGTGTTGAGAAGCTTCTTCCAAGGAAGCTGCCAATCCAAGCACTTCTACTTCGTCGCCGATGATATCTGTGACCACAGGTTTCCCTTCCGTCAAAGTTCCTGTCTTATCAAAAACAATAGTTTGGACTTTCTGGATTTCCTGTAGAACCGTTCCATTTTTAAGGAGAACTCCCATCTTGGCACTGCGACCTGTCCCCACCATAAGGGCTGTCGGTGTTGCAAGTCCCAATGCACAAGGGCAGGCAATAATCAGAACTGCTACTCCATAGAGAAGCGAAGACACAAAGCTCGCTCCAAGCACAACTACACTATCCCTGAGCAAGACGAACCAAACCCAAAAGGTCACAATCCCTAAAATGACGACTGCTGGGACAAAAATCCCTGAAATCTTATCCGTCAAGTCCTGAATCGGTGCACGGCTTGTCTGGGCTTTCTTCACAAAGTCTACAATCTGTGCCAAAACAGTCTCTGAACCAACTTTTTCTGCCCTAAAAACAAGTGTTCCACTATTATTGATGGTGGAGCCAATGACGGTATCTCCAACTGTTTTGTCTACCGGCAGGCTCTCACCTGTCACCATAGATTCATCAATACTGGACACACCTTCGACTACAACACCATCAACCGCAATCTTTTCACCTGGTCGTACTCGAATCAGGTCGCCTACCTGAACTTGGTCCAAGGAAACTTGAACATAGCTATCATCACGCAAGACTTCTGCTGTTTTAGCCTGCAAGTCCAGTAGTTTCTCCACAGCTTGTGAAGTATTTTTCCGCATTTTCTCCTCAAAAACGGCTCCCATAAGAACGAAGAAGAAGATAAAGGCAGCACTTTCAAAGTAAACGGGGAGGCCAGCGAAGAGGGCAACTAAGCTATAGAAATAGGCCACTAGGGTTCCCAGAGCAACCAAGGTATCCATGTTGGCATTGTGCTTTTTAAAACTAGCCCAAGCACTTTGGATATAAGGACCACCTGCTACTAGCATAATCGGTGTTGTGGCTAAAAAGGTGCCCCAACGCATGACTTGGTGACTAATTCCTCCTGTCGTCATCCCAATCATGAGGATTACAAGAGGCACAGTAAAGATACTAGTAATCCAAAAACGCTGTAAAAGTGATAGAGATTTTCGAGTCTTTTCAACAACTGTATAACTTCCCTTTTGCATCTTCATACCACAAGAAAATTCATGTTGACCTAATTCTTGAGGTGTAAAACGAATGACTTTCTCCTCATCTACGCCGATTGGTTCCAAGATGCCTTCTTCTTCAAATAGAATTTCCTTGTAACAGTTTGAAGGAGTTGCTCGATGAAAGGTAATCTCAGCTGGAATCGCTTTTTGAAGCTGTATATGAGCTGGATGGTAGCCTTTGTCTGCCGTGATACGGATTTTTTGAACACCATTTTCAACACTTGCTTTTACAATTTCAGTCATATCATTCTCCTATTCTACAATCATCTTGCCGTGCATCATATTCATGCCACAAGAGAAACCATACTCTCCAGCCTGCTCAGGCGTGATTTCCACTACATACTCTTCACCCATTGGCAGGTCCGCATGTACACCAAAATCTGGAAAAACAATTTGGTCCAAACATGGTGAAGGATCCTTGCGGTCAAAGACAATGCGGGCTGGCACTGATTTCTTGAGGATAATCAACTCAGGCGTATAGCCCCCCATGACTTCCACTCGAATCTCTTGGTAGCCCTTTTTTTGCTGGGCCTTTTGTCCAGATTTTTCAGGCTTTTTGAAAAACCAAAACAAGATAAACGCGATAAGGGCAATACAAACAATGGTTACAATACTATTTAACATGACGTCTCCTTTACATACAATTACATCTTACTTCTGTTACAGCGCTTGATTTCTTCTCAGAAATCACAGCTTCCAAGTCTTCCAAGTCAGCCTGAGTAAAATCACATTCAGCAATCAAATCAGCCAACAAGTTCTTAATCCTACGAGAACAAACCTTGTCCTTGATATCTTGGACAAGTAAATCCCGACTTTGGTCCAAAGTTAAAAGGGCTGAATAGACAAAGGACTTGCCTTCTTTTTTCCGAGTCAGACACTCTTTCTCAACCAGACGAGCCAAAAGAGTTTGAATGGTCGACTTGGACCAATCGAACCGCTCCGCCAGAACCCTGATCAAATCCGTACTGGTCTGCTCTCCTTGCATCCAAATAATCTTCATGACCTGCCATTCTGCATCTGAAATCTGCATAATCACACCTCCTAAATCTACATTTGTCGATTACAGTTATTAGTATACTTCAAAAATCTACATTTGTCAACTATGAAATTAATCTTTTCTTTAAAAAATAGAATTTTAATCATTTGATAAAGGATTTCCAGTCAAATATTACTATATAAACAATAAAAATATGCTATACTAAAGAAAAAAGAAAACAACCACTAGGGGTGCGTAAAGCTGAGATTAACGACTGTTAGACCCTTTGACTCAATCTAGGTAATGCTAGCTGATGGAAGTGGAAATGATAATGGGGACTAGCAGTCTTCTATTGCCTTCCTGAAACAAACTAGCTTGTTCTTAAGAATACAAACTTCAGTTGGTTGGGAGGTTTTAGATGACTTATTTACCCGTTGCTTTGACCATTGCAGGGACTGACCCTAGTGGTGGTGCTGGCATTATGGCTGACTTAAAGTCGTTCCAAGCTAGAGATGTCTATGGGATGGCCGTTGTGACCAGTCTTGTCGCTCAAAATACCAGAGGCGTTCAATTGATCGAGCACGTTTCTCCTCAAATGTTGAAAGCCCAATTGGACAGTGTCTTTTCGGATATCAAGCCTCAGGCTGTAAAAACTGGGATGTTGGCAACTACCGAAATCATGGAAATCATCCAACCCTATCTTAAAATGCTGGACTGTCCCTACGTCCTTGACCCTGTTATGGTCGCTACGAGCGGAGACACCCTGATTGATACCAGTGCCAGAAGCTACCTAAAAACAAACCTACTTCCCCTTGCAACCATTATCACTCCGAATCTTCCTGAGGCAGAAGAGATTGTTGGTTTTTCAATCCATGATCCTGAAGACATGCAGCGTGCCGGTCGCCTGATTTTAAAAGAATTTGGTCCTCAGTCTGTGGTAATCAAAGGTGGGCATCTCGAAGGCGGTGCCAAGGATTTCCTCTTTACCAAGGATGACCAATTTGTCTGGGAAAGTCCACGAATTCAAACCTGTCACACCCATGGTACTGGATGTACCTTTGCTGCAGTGATTACGGCTGAACTAGCCAAGGGGAAAACCCTCTATCAAGCAGTCGATAAAGCCAAGGCCTTTATCACGAAAGCCATCCAAGACGCCCCTCAACTCGGTCATGGTTCTGGCCCAGTCAACCATACAAGTTTTAAAGATTAAAAAACTCTCTAGTTCCTACTTTAAGGGAATTAGAGAGTTTTTATAATCTTCGAAAATCTCTTCAAACGACGTCAGCTTTATCTGCAACCTGCGACTAGCTTCCTAGTTTGCTCTTTGATTTTCATTGAGTATTAATTAGGAAATAATGTCATCCAACTTTGTCAAAAAGGCTTGCGTTTTTGCCTCTATATCTTCTGCCTGCATCAAATCACGTACGACAGCTACACCAGCTATACCCGTGCCCATAAGCTGGTCAATGTTCTCTGACGTCAAGCCTCCAATAGCAACTACTGGAATGGCGACCCTTTGGCAAATTGTCTTCAAGGTTGAAATCAGGGTGATAGGCGCATTTTCCTTGGTCGTAGTCGGGAAAATGGCTCCTGTCCCCAAGTAATCCGCACCTCCTTCTTCTGCCTCGAGGGCTCTTTTTACAGTTTTAGCTGTGACACCGAGGATTTTTTCAGGACCTAGGACTTTGCGGGCAACCAAAACTGGTAGTTCATCGTCTCCGATATGCAGACCAGCAGCATCAACCGCAAGACAGACATCCAAGCGATCATCGATTATCAAGGGTACCTGATAGGCATCTGTTATTTCCTTGACTTGTTTCGCCAGTTGATAATATTGATTGGTTGTGAGATTTTTTTCTCGTAATTGGATTATGGTAACTCCTGAACGACAAGCTTTCTCAACTTTTTCAAGAAAACTTTCCACGGAATCTTGGTAGCGATTGGTTACCAGATATAGTCTAAGTGCTTCTCTATTCATAAACATCTCCTTTGATGGCATCTAACCAGTTTTTATCTCTTCTTAGAAGCGAAAGCTGATTGAGAACTTGGTATCGAAAATCTTCCAATCCCATTCCTTGAACAACTATTCTCTCAGCGGAAATATTGAGATAAGAGACTGCTAGACACGAAGCTACAAAGCCAGTCTTTCCTTGGCTGAGAAAAACGGCTGTCAAGGCTCCAACCAAGTCTCCTGTCCCTGTTATCCAGTCTAATTCTGCACAGCCATTTCCCAGTACAGCGAGCTGATTCTTCGAAACGATGAGGTCCTTAGGACCAGTAACTAAGAATGACATACCAGGATAGGTCTGACACCAGTCTTTCAAGACTTGAAGTAAATCCTCAGTTTCTTGGTCTTTAGCACTCGCATCTACCCCAACACCGTGGTGCTTTAAGCCAACAAGACTTCGAATTTCCGACATGTTTCCTTTAAGGACCATAGGGCTATTGTCTAAAAGGTCTTTAACTAAGCTCTTACGAATGGATGAAGCCGTTACGCCAACCGCATCTACTACCATTGGGAGAGAAACTTGAGCTGCATAAGAAGCTGCCATACGGATTGCTTTTTCCTTCTCAGCAGACAAATGCCCCAAATTGATGAAGAGAGCATGACTTTGCTTAGTAAAATCAAGAACCTCACGAGGGTCATCTGCCATAACTGGTTTACATCCCAGAGCTAAAATACCATTGGCCAGCATCTCACAGGAAATCTCATTGGTAATGCAGTGAATTAGGGAAGTCGTTCCCAGAGGAAAAGGATTTGTAAATGCCTGCATCAGTCTATCCTTTCACGAAAGAAATATCCCTGTACTTTTTTAAAGAATTCCTGCTTGATTAAAAATCGAAAGGCAATAAAGGAAATCGCTGTACCAATCAAGGTTGCTCCGAAAAATCGAGGAGTATAGATAAACCAGCTAAGCTTTGCAGCTGATCCTGTAAAGAGTACCATAACAGGATAGGAAACAATAGAACCAATAATACCTGTTCCCAAAATTTCTCCCAAGGCAGAAAAGTAAAATTTTCGACCATACTTATAAAAGAGACCTGCTAAAAGGGCTCCAAAAGTTGCTCCTGTGAGAGCTAAAGGCGGAATCCCTTGAGTCGTCATACGGATAAAGGCTGTCACTGTAGCCATAGCCAAGGCATAAACAGGTCCCATCATGATTCCTGCTAGAATATTGACTACACTGGACATCGGTGCCATTCCCTCAATCCGAAAAATAGGCGTAAGAACTACATCAAGGGCAATCATCATGGATAAAATGGTTAATTTGTGAACCTGTAATTGGTGGTTTCTCATATTTCTATTCTTCTCCTGTTTCTAAAGACTGTAAATCGCTCTTCCATGTCTGGTGTTGGTAGGCCATTTCCCAAAACTTAGCTTCCATATGAACACTGATGTGGAAGACATCTAGCATTTTTTTCTTGTCTGTCTCGTCACTTTCTCGATAGAGCTGATTGACCAGAGCCTCTTCCTCTCTGATTTGCTGCTCCAACTCATCCGTAATATAAGTTTCAATCCATTGTTGGTAGAGAGGATTTGGTGATGGTTTAAGATTAAGTGATTTGCCTATATCATGATATAGCCAAGGACAAGGCAGCAAGCTTGCAAAGGCAATGGCTAGATTTGCTTCTTCAAATTGACGATAAATGTGAGAGATATAATGATAGCAGGTTGGAGCGATTGGATGTTGCTCCATTTCCTGGTCGCTGATTTCCAATTCCTTGAAAAATTGTTGGCGGATAAATAACTCACCCTCCACTAAACTCTGAGCATTTTGTTTCAAGAGTCTTTTCATCTCTTGGTTTGAAGTCTTATCAGCCAAAAGGTGATAGGCTTCCGAGAAGGCCTTCAAATAGTAGGCATCCTGAATCAGGTAATAGCGAAAGATGGACGGGTCTAAATTTCCCTCTTGCAACTGTAAAACAAAGGGATGATGAAAGGAGGCCTGCCAAGCTTCCTTGGATAATTCCATCGCAATATCTGTAAATTCCATAATAACTCCTTTATAAAAATAGACTGGTTTGAAGCAATAAAAAGAAAAGCAGGTAGATGAATATTGTCCTTTGAGGAATATAAAAAGTCCGATAGCGATTCTCCACCTGTGCATGTTCGTCATATCCATGCGCCGATAGGGCTCTCAGGTAAAGATGGCGCCATCTAAAGACTGTCATCAGAACCTTGCTGTAAATCAAGGGAGACCAAAAATGCAGTTCTTGACCGCGTAATAGGCAAGCTTCCTTGAGAGACTTGATTTCTTGCTGAATGAGGGGGAAGGAATTGAATACCACAATCAAGGCATAGGACCAAGAGCGTGATAACCCCTTTTGAGCCAAGTACAAAAGAAGTTCTTTTAGGGAAATAGAGGAAACAAAGACAAGTCCGATACAAACTGTCACAAAGGCCCTCGTTCCAAGCATGACTGCCTGCGAAGCATCTCCATGTAACTGAACTGCCCAGTAGTTGGCCAAAGATGGCAAGATGGCGAGTAGAATCATCCAAGCCAATACTTTAAATCGACGGTAATAGAGCATAAAGAGAATACAAAATGCGACTACCGAGAGATTCAGAGCAATCGAAGGAATGAAAGATGTTTCCAAGGATAAAATCAACAAGAAGAGACTGATAATCGGTGTCTGAGTTGCTAGTTTGACCATACTATCTCACCTCCCCTTGAGTATTGCTACTCTGAGATGTGAGTGGTTTGGTAATTGTCACGTCTTTAATATGACTGAGACCCTCACTAGTCATCTCAATCCAATAATCAACCACAGAGATCAAGGGATCCAAACGATGGCTAATGATCAGAAAACTTCTTCCTTGATTTCTCTCCTCCACAATCCACTTGCAAAAATAATGGCAAGCTCTATCATCCAAACCAGCAAAAGGTTCATCTAGTAAAATCACAGAAGCCTTGCTGGTCAAGATGGTCAAGAGCTGAAGAATCTTTTGCTGGCCACCACTTAATTGATAAGGACTCTTATCGAGTGCCTGCTCCAGATCAAAATATTGTAAAGCTTGGAAAATTCGCTGATTTCTTTCAGAATCAGGTCCATCTAATTGAAGCTCTTCTCGCAGACTGGCTCTGATAAACTGCTTCTCAGCTTCCTGAACAACACCCGTCAGGTCACGGTACAAACTCTTTTTCTTTTTCAGGACTGTCCCCTTCCAGGTAATGCGCCCCTTATACTTTTGAAATTGAAGAATAGACCGAAAGAGGGTTGATTTCCCGACACCATTATCACCCAAAATACAGGAGATTCCTTGGTAGAATGTAAAATTCACAATCGAAAAGAGGGGACGCTTATCCAGCTCACAAGTCGTTCGGTCCATATGGAATAGTTCTGGGCTAGAAGCAACTTCCTTTGAAACAGCCTGTGTCATCTCAGAGGTAGGGATTTGAAACACTTCCCTTAGTTGTCCATCTCTTAGCTCCACCATATGGTCGATATAGGCTTCATAATCAGATAAATCATGGTCGCACAAAATAACTGTCTTCCCATTAGAAGCCAACTCTTTTAGAATCTCCAATATCTCTATCCTACTCTTGCGATCAATGGAAGCAAAAGGTTCATCCAAGAGATAGACCCTAGGATTCATAGCAAAGAGAACAGCCAAGGCAGCCTTTTGCTTTTCTCCACCTGATAAGTGATGGATGGGACGGTGCAATATCTTTTCACAGCGACATTGTCGAACCACCTCTGCTATTTTAGAATCAATTTCCTGAACGGGATGCCCAATATTTTCCAAGGTAAAAATCAGCTCCTCAAACAAGTTCTCCATGGTAAATTGATGATTGGGATTTTGAAAGAGAATACCAACCGTCTGGACACGTTCGATGATAGAAAGCTGACTGACCTCGCTCCCATTTATCAGGACTTGACCGCTATAGGGAAGAGAACTGACTTGGGCAATCATTTGAAAGAGACTAGATTTTCCTGAACCACTGCTCCCAACTAACAAGGTAAAGGCTTGCACATGAAAAGTAAAATCAAGCGACTCAGAGAAGATTGGGGACTGAATCGCTCGTAGTTCCAGACCCATCTATGCCTTGCCCCCAGCTGCAAACTGATGATAAAGTTTGACAATGGCACGAACCAAGATAGTACAGAAGAAAAAGACAGAAATAAAGCGCACCACAAGCAAGGAAAGGACAAAAGGAAGGGAGAAGGCGTAGTAACCTAACTTAATGTACTCATAGACAAAGCTAACAAGCGTAATCCCAATACTATTGGCAGTTAGAGAGAGCCAACTTTCATAGCGATTCTTGGTTACGATAAAACCAAGTTCACTTCCCAAACCTTGAACCAAGCCAGACAAAAGAGCACCTAGACCGAATTGGCTACCATAAAGGACTTCAGCAAGCGCAGCTAGCACTTCACCAATCGTTGCACTTCCGACTCTTGGAACAAAGATTGCAGCAATAGGCGCAGCCATACACCAGAGACCAAAGAGGATCTCATTGGCAAAGGCCTGCAAGCCAAGAGGTGCTAAAATCAGAGTGAGGATATCAAACAGATAGCCAGATCCCACAAAAACGCCACCAAAAAAGATAGACAAGAAAGCAAGTAAGATAACATCTTTTAATTGCCATTTTTTCAACATAAAAAACTCCTTTTTTAAAGAAAAGTGGGGCATTCAAGGTGAGCTACCTAAATGCTTTGTATCATCTTCATCCAGTTTCGTAAAAGAAAAAACTCTAATTACAGATAGGAATTAGAGTTCAGCTTACAAGATTAGATGGTTAGTTTCTATAAATACAAAACCATTTCACATTTCCCTTCGCCAGTCTTAACTGTATCAGGTTCAATGGGTATCATCTCAGCCTAAAGCACCCCAAATGTCTTTATTATTTAATTATATAATTATTTTAACAAATGATTTATTCTAGTTCAAGAAATTGAACTGGAAATACAGCCTTGCACTCACAAAAATAGTAAGTCTTTCGTTTTCAAAAAACAAATGTCTTGTTTGATAGATTAGCCATTTGAGCTAAATCTGGGCATAGCTTTTTAGAAAAAAGAAAATCCTACTCCATCAGAATACAAGGAAAAATTGATAGCTATTGTTCACTCATTTCCCGAACAGTTTTTTCTATATTTTTTGCATACGATATTGCTGAAATGATTGAAACACCGTCAACATTGGTCTTCATAATGTCTTTAATATGTTTCGTCTGTATCCCACCAATTGCAACTAAGGGCATTTGTGGCAATAGTTTTCTCATCAATTTAAGACCTTCATAACCTATAGCACCACCAGCATCATCTTTTGACTGGGTATCAAATACAGGACCAACACCGACATAATCTACATATTCAACTTTTGATTGTTGAAATTCTTCCTCGTTTTTTATAGAAAGACCAATTATTTTATCTGGCATCAATTTTCTAATTTCATCAACTCCAAGGTCATCCTGTCCTACATGTACGCCATCAGCATCTATTTCCAATGCTAACTCAATATCATCATTAACGATAAATGGAACATTATATTTTTTACAAAGAGCCTGTAGTTTAATTGCTAATTCGACTTTTTCTTTACCTTCCAGGGCTCCCTCACCTTTTTCACGGAATTGAAATAAGGTTATACCACCTTTTAAGGCTTCCTCAACGACTGCATATAGATCTTTTCCTTGGCAAGTAGTCGTTCCACAAATAAAATATAGTTTTAGTAATTCTTTATGAAACATTTTACTTCACTCTTTTGAATTCCTTTACATCTTCATCTGTAATCTCGTATAAGGCATTTATAAATTCAACTTTAAATGTTCCAGGAAGATGTCCATTTGGACGTTTTTCTGCCATTTCTCCAGCGATATTGTAAACCAACATTGCTGTTTCTAATGATTTCAATTCTTGACCTTTTTCAAGCCCGATAAAGCTTGCTACTACAGCACCTAATAAGCATCCAGTCCCAATAACTTTTGGCATCATGGCACTACCATTATGAATCGTTACCACTTCTCCATTAACCGCAATAGCATCCACTTCACCTGTTACTACTATTGGAATATGAAACTTAGCGTTTGCAGCTAGAGCAATTTCATCAATATTATATACGCCCGCACTATCTACTCCTTTAGATGCCACATTTATTCCTACTAAAGAGGCAATCTCGCCAGCATTTCCCCTAATCGCTGCCAGTTTGTAATTATTGATTAGATCATCTGCTACTTTTTTTCTATATTCTCCTGCTCCACAGGCTACAGGATCTAAAACTGCTGGGACATTATATTTCTCTGCAATTTTCAGAGCAGCTTGGTATAATTTCCAATTTTCATCTGTCAATGTTCCTATGTTTATTAATAAACCACCAGCATACTTTAACAAATCCTCTAAATCTGCTGGAAACTCACTCATGGCTGGTGATGCACCCAGTGCTACTAATCCATTTGCTGTGAAATTTTTTACTACATCGTTGGTTATGCAAATGATCAAAGGTGCTTTTTCTTTTAATAATTTTAAACTTGTCATATTGAAATCCTTCCTTTTCACTTTATACGATCTACTGATTTCGATTTATTTCTATCTTTCGTTAAGAAATTTTTTCATTTACATTGAATGATTTACCTCATCAAATTTGTAAATATCCTAAACCTTCACTAGGCGTCATAGCCAATATCAAAAAAGGCTAATTCTAAAGCGACTGCTTGGTTCCAGCGTTGCTGAAGTTCTGTCAAATCTTCTAGACCTTTCCCAACACGATTGAGTTCATCAACCAGAAATTGAACCCACTCTGCAAAGAAAGGACCTCTGTGGAGATTAATCCATTCCGAATGAATGTAGGCTTCAGGTAGAGCCAAATCTTTAGAACCCCAGTCTAAATAGAGACCTTCTGCAATGACCAGCATGACCAAAAGATGGGCATAGTTTGATGAATCCACTGCCGAATACATTAGATCCTGAAAGGCTTTTGTTACAGGATGCAAGGTCACTTCCAGATAATCATTCTCAGATACTTTTAACTCTTTGAAAGCCTTCTGGAAATAACCGTCTTCATCTGCTTCAAGAAAGCCTAGTTGCTTGGCAAAACGAAGCTTGGATTCAAGCTGGTCTGCGTGGGCTACGCAGGCACCCAGCATGGATAAGAAGGCATCAAAGAAGTGATAATCTTGAATTAGGTAGTCTTTTAAGACCTTATTCTCAATTGTCCCCGCAAAAAGTTCCTTAACAAAACGATGATTGATTGCAGCCTGCCAATCCTTCTGACTGCTTTTTAATAATTCTCCAACGGTCAAACCTGACTCAAATGCATAGTCTTGTGTTTCCATATTTATTTTTCCTTTCTTTACTCCTTAGTAATCAATAAAATATCAAGAGATACCAAGCAAAATCGTAATTCCACCTGATACTTTTAAAGAACATCGAGGGCATTTGCAGAGAGCTACCTAAACAAGCCTATCCAGTTTGTATAAACAAAAAAAACTCCAATTACAATCGAGAATTAGAGTTGACTTACAAGATTAGATCGTTCATTTCGCTATACGAAAAAAACTGTTCACATTTCCCTTCGCCAGTCTTAACTGTATCAGGTTCAATGGGTATCATCTCAGCTTAAAGCACCCCAAATGTCTTTATTATTTAATTACTGCACCAGTATAGCAAAAAATGAAAGCCCTAGCAAGATATTTGATTAGAAAATATATTTATATAGATTTCAATGGTGATTTATTCTTCCTATAGACGAAGAAAAACCTCCACATCAAGTGGAGGCAAGCTGTTTTATCAATACAATTTTAAGTCGCGTGGGTCAACTGGGAAGGTTGGGTTGTATGGGTTATGACGAAGTTTAAAGTGTTTAACATCTTCAATAGTCTGAGTTCCAGACAACTGCATAACTGTCTTCAATTCCGCATTCAAATGCTCAAAGACTTGACGCACACCGACACTACCACCGAGAGCCAAGCCATAGATAACAGGGCGACCAATAGCTACCAAGTCTGCTCCTGAAGCCAAGGCTTTAAAGACGTGTTGACCACGACGAATACCTGAGTCAAAGACGATTGGTACGCGTTTGTCAACTGCTTCTGCTACTTCTTGAAGTGAGTCGAAGGCAGCTGGTCCACCGTCGATTTGGCGACCACCGTGGTTAGTTACCCAGATACCAGAAGCCCCTGCAGCAAGCGAACGTTCAACGTCCTCACGGCATTGTGGTCCCTTGACATAAACAGGAAGTCCTGAATATTCAGCGATAAATTCTACATCACGTGGAGACAAGCGTTGTTTAGCTGATTTGTAAACAAAGTCCATTGATTTTCCAGCACCTTCTGGCAGGTATTCTTCAACAATCGGCATGCCAACTGGGAAGACAAAACCATTACGTTTATCAACCTCACGATTGCCCCCTACAGTAGCATCTGCTGTCAAGACAATCGCTTTGTAGCCTTCAGCCTTCACACGGTCCATAATATGACGGTTAATTCCATCATCTTTACTAAAGTAAAATTGGAACCAGTGAGGTGTCCCTTGAAGAGCTTCCGTAATTTCTGGAAGGTCGACAGTTGAGTAAGAGCTGGTTGTGTAAAGAGAACCGAACTCATGCACACCACGCGCAGTAGCCACTTCGCCTTGTTCATTTGCCAATTTATGAGCTGCAACAGGCGCCATAATAATTGGTGAAGACAATTTTTCGCCTGCAAATTCAATCTCTGTACTTGGATTTTCAACATCACAAAGAGTATGCGGAACGATGAGTTTGTGGTTAAAGGCACGAATATTCTCACGTAAAGTGAAAGTATCTTCTGCTCCACTTGCGATATAACCAAAGGCTGCCTTAGGGATAACTTGTTGCGCCATTGGCTCCAAATCATAGGTATTGATGAAATCTACATGGCCTTCTGCATTGCTTGTTTTGTATGACATAAAATGCCCTCCTTAATAAGTAAGCGTTTACTTTGTATATTACAAAAATATCTTAACTCTTTTTTCAACACTTTTCAAATATTTTGTTTGGAAATTTCATACTTTCAATCATTTTACAGAGATAATTAAAAATGATAAACTTTTTTAAGTTATGGAAATTCAAATAATCTTTTCATTTTCTAGTATAAAAAAGAAATCAGGTAATCCTAGTGACTACCTGATTTTTCTATGTCTTAGGCATTTTGCCAATTTTCTTGGTCTTCTTTAAAGCGTTTTAGGAGATCCAAGCCTTCTGGTGTGATATAGCCTTCTTCTTGGGCTAGGTGAATGAGTTCACTGTAGTTAGAAAGCGTCACAAGTTTGACACCTGCATCTGAGAAGTTCTTATCTGCTTTTGGCAATTGGTAGCTGAAAATCGCTACAACACCGAGGACCTCTGCTCCTTCTCGTTTAGCAGCTGCTACAGCTTCAAGAACAGAACCACCTGTTGAAATAAGGTCTTCAACCACTACCATTTTTTGACCCTGAGCTACGCGGCCTTCGATTTGATTACCAGCTCCGTGGTCTTTTGGTTTGCTACGAATGTAAGCAAAAGGCAAGTTCATCTTATCAGCAATGATAGCTCCGTGTGGAATCCCAGCTGTTGCAGTCCCTGCAATCACTTCTACATCTGGAAAGGCTTCTTTGATAGCATCTACAAAGCCATTTTCAATTAGGGTACGAGTTTCTGGATAGGCTAGTGTCACACGATTATCAGTGTAAATCGGTGACTTGATACCAGATGCCCAAGTGAAAGGCTCCTCTGGTTTGAGGTAAACGGCTTGGATTTTCAAGAGGTGGCTAGCGATATCTTTAGCAAGTGTCATGGTCTTCTCCTTTTATTTTTCTAATCTATTTCTTTAATTCCAGTCCTGTGTCCATTCATCCTTGATGGCATGATACGCTGCAACAGGGTCTTCAGCTTGAGTAATGGGACGTCCCACTACGATATAGTTACTACCGATTTGATAAGCATCCGCTGGCGTCATGACACGTTTTTGATCTCCTACTGCAGCACCTGCAGGACGAATGCCCGGTGTCAGACAGATAAAATCTGGATTGGTGGCCTGCTTGATGAGTTGCACTTCCTGAGCCGAGCAAACAACACCATCTAATCCCGCTTCAGCCGTCTTCTTGGCATAGTGGATCACAGACTCTTGCAGGCTGGTTTGGATATTTTGAAACTCCTGCATCTGAGCTTCTGATGTTGATGTGAGCTGAGTGACAGCGATCAATTTTGCTTGACTTCCAAGACCTTCACGCGCCGCCTTCATCATCTCTACACCCCCAGACGCATGAACATTGGTCATATCCACACCAAGCTGAGACAAGACCTTCATAGCTGATTTGACTGTATTGGGAATGTCATGAAGTTTGAGATCAAGAAAGACGCTGTGACCCAGACCTTTCAAGTAAGACACAATCTCAGGACCCGCTGCATAATAGAGCTCCATCCCTACCTTGAGATAAAGGCTTTCTTCTACTGGGAAATGAGCTAAAAATTCCTTGACCGCCTCAAAACTAGGAAAATCAAGAGCAATGACTGGACGATGTTCTCGCATAGGTTTCTCCTTCTACCTTTGCTAGTGAGAGAGTCTGGCCAACAGAAGCCACGAAAAAAGGAACCTGCCAACAGCAAGGTTCCACGAAAAATGGGTAGTCTCCACCCTTTCACCGTCTAACCTTAGCTGCCTCTCTGGACTGCTTTAAAGGTTTTTTACTATTCTATTATTTCTACTAACACTTGTCAAGTAAAAACATGGCAACTAAAGAGCTATAGGAGAATAGGTAAACCTAGCGACGCGATGAACGCTGACTTGTTTGGTTTCGATTGCTTTCTTCCTCCAATTTTTTCTTCTCTTCTTCCAATTTATTCTGCTGTTCTTCTAGCCTTTTCTTCTCTTCCTCTTTTTGTTTCTTCTCAGCTTCCTTAGCCTCTTGTTTGGCTTTTTCCTCAGCCTCCATGATTAATTTATCCGCCACAGTGTAGCTGTAAATTCCAGCTTCCATGTCAATCACACTCGGTTCTGACAATTGTGGCTTAATCTTACTGTAATATGGCAGTTTCTTACTCATTTCAGATAGAGGAACCAAAACTTCGTCCGAATCATTCATAGTCAATCGAATTAAATCAGAAGTCACCTTGCTTGGGGCTAGTTCCACCTTTTGGATAGAAGATTTGAGTTCGGGGCTAATTTGAGAAAGTTCTGAGGTAAAGGTCTTGATTTGTTCGCTGTTATTAAAGAGAACTGATATATAAGTTTCTGGCAGACTGACCAAACTCACCGAACTGGTCTCAAGCTGACCGCTTGAAAGGATTGGATAATGACTTTCTCCAGAAACATAATAGGCAACAATATCATATTCCTTGACCTTGATTGTAAACTTGGTTGGAAATTGATAGACAAGCTGAGCTGATTCAACCCAATAGTTAGACTTGATCTGCTCTTCATATTTTGCCTTGTCTAGCAGAAGGTTAATCGTATAATCCGAATCCTGAATGCCTGAAGCCTGTCGAATATCATCATCTGTAGTTTGCACGGTTCCCTCAACACGAATATCCTTCATGGTCGCATAAGGACTGAGCAAGTAAGCAGAGACAACCAATAAAAGCAGACTGAGAAACAAAATCGAGATAGCCCGCCAGATATGAACTCCTGGAATTTTCGGTTTAACCGTTTTTTCCTTTACAGGCTTTTTCTCTACTTTTTTAGCCTGTTTCTTTGGTTCTTTGGATTTTGGTTCTTTGGACTCTGGTTCTTCTTTTTTGACGTCTTCTGACTTTTCTACTTTTTCTTCAGACTCTTCCTTAGCTGATTCTGGGTCTTTTGGTTCAGGTTCACTATCTTGATCCTCAGTTTCATCTGACTTTTCAGATTTTGAAGCCATTCGAGCTTGTCTTTCCTTTTCCTTCTCCTCAGCTAGGGCCGCCTCTTCTTCAGCCTTCTTTTTTAGATATTCCTGGTTTCGTTTCTGCCATTCTGATAACTCTTTAAATTCTTCGAGGATTTCTTTGCCCTCTTTTTTCTTATCTTTTGACATTTACTTTCCTTATGATAAATCTTTTTTCAACAATTGATAAAAATCTGCTAGAGATTTCAATTCCTTAGAAGCCTTCATCTTAGCTTTGTATTCTTCCTTATGACTTAGTAAGTGAGAAAGCTTCTCTTCTAAACTGTCCAAGGTCAAATCGCTTTCTTGAAGCTCTTCTGCATAGCCTTTTTTTACAAAGTAGGCTGCGTTCTCAATCTGATCTCCACGACTAGCTTCACGACCAAGCGGCACAATAACATGCAATTTTGCCATGGCTAAGAGCTCAAAAATCGTATTGGCACCACCTCGTGTCACAACAATATCAGCCAATTCCATCAAGGGTTGATAGAGATTGGTCACATAGTCAACACGAAAGAGATTTTGACTCAACTCATTCAAGCTAGAATCTCCAGTTAGATTGATAATATTGTAGCGCTCTGTCAGTTCTTTCTTATGGTCTGTCACCAATTGATTAAAGACACGAGCGCCCGCAGAACCACCGACAAACAATACAGTTGGCAATTTAGGATTAAAGTGGGTTTGAATATCTACCAATTCATCTGGTTCTGGACTTTTTTGGTCTGAAACCTTGGTCACTGCTCCCACATGCTCGACCTTAGACAAACTTGAATCTTGCTCAAAGGTTGAATACATCTTAGTCGCAAATTTATAAGCAATTTTATTGGCCAAGCCCATAGATAGGTCAGATTCGTGAATAAAGACAGGCACTCCTGAAACACGTGCTGCGATAACAGGTGGCACAGAGACAAAGCCTCCCTTTGAAAAAAGTGCTTGTGGACGAAGTCGCAACATAATAAAGAGAGATTGGACAATTCCCCAGCCAACTTTAAAGACGTCCAGCATATTTTGCCAAGAGAAATAACGACGCAATTTGCCAGTCGCAATGGAATGGAAGGTGACATCTAGACCCGACTTGAGGATTTCTTGGTGTTCGATACCACGCTTGTCCCCGATATAGTGGACTTCCCAGCCATCTTCGATGAACTTGGGCATCAACAAAAGGTTGAGGGTCACGTGTCCAACCGTCCCCCCACCTGTAAAGACAATTTTTTTCATATTATTCCTTTAACTCCGCTACTGTGTCGATAAATAGGTCGCCACGTACTTCAAAGTTAGCATACATATCCCAGCTAGCATTAGCAGGACTGAGAAGGACTACATCTCCTTGAGTCGCAAGTTCATAGGCTTTGCGGGCCGCATCTGCAATGTCAGTCGCATCCACATATGCCACACCAGCCTTGTCTGCTGCCCGTTTGACACGTTCTGCAGACTGACCTAGGATGACCATCTTCTTAAGTCCAGTAATGTCTGGTACCAATTCGTCAAACTCATTGCCACGGTCCAAACCACCTGCAATCAAAATGACCTTGCTGTTGTCAAATCCTGACAAGGCTTTTTGAGTTGCCAAGATATTGGTTGATTTACTATCATTATAGAATTTGACACCCTTGATTTCATCCACAAATTGGAGACGGTGTTTGACACCACCAAAGGCTGAAAGAGTTTCTTTGATGCTTTGGTTATCAACACCACGAAGCTTGGCTACAGCAATAGTCGCAAGCGCATTTTCCACATTGTGGCTTCCTGGAACTCCGATTTCATTCGCTGCCATGACAACTTCCCCACGGAAGTAGAGTTGACCATCTTCCAGATAAGCTCCATCAACCTTTTCAAGTGTTGAAAATGGTACAACGGTAGCTTGTGTTTTTCTTGCCAATTCTTTTGCCAAGTCTTGGTTAAAGTTCAAGACAAGGAAATCAGCCGCTGTCATCTTGTTCTGGATATTCCACTTGGATGCTACATATTCCTCAAAAGAACCATGATAATCGATATGAGTTGGCATGAGGTTGGTAATAACCGCAATCTCTGGATGGAATTCTTGAACGCCCATGAGTTGGAAAGAAGAAAGTTCCATGACAAGCGTGTCCTTATCTGTCGCAGTTTGAGCCACTTGACTGGCTGGATAGCCGATATTTCCTGATAAGAGACCATGTTGGCCAGCAGCAGTCAAAACTTCCCCAATCATGGTCGTTGTGGTTGTTTTACCGTTCGAACCTGTGATACCGATAATTGGCGCTTCTGAAATCAAGTAAGCCAATTCCACCTCAGTCAAGACTGGAATTCCCTTGGCCAAAGCCTTTTCAATCATGGGATTGCTGTAAGGTATACCTGGATTTTTCACCATGAGAGCAAAGTCTTCATCCAAGAGTTCCAAAGGATGACCACCTGTGATAACCTTGATCCCTTCTTCCAACAAACTTTGCGCAGCTGGATTGTCCTCGAATGGTTTCCCGTCATTTACTGTCACAATAGCACCTAGTTTATCCAACAAACGAGCTGCAGATTCACCAGACTTGGCCAAACCTAAAACAAGGACTTTCTTATTTTTAAATTGATCTATTACTTTCATGTCTCGAACTCCATTTCTACTCTTACTATTTTACCATTTTTATGGAAATAAAAAAGCCACAAAGTGTGTTTGTGACTCTTTCTTCTAACTGAATTTTACCTTATCATCTATGTGATAAATCGGTAACTCGAATAACTTGGTCCACTTGTTCCCAAATAAGAGGATTGTGGGTCGCAATAATAATAGTTCGATTCGGATTTTTCAAAGATTCTAGGATAGAAAGTAATTCCTCAGAATTTTTGGGGTCTAAGGAAGCTGTTGGTTCATCTGCGAGGATCAAAGGTGGATCCTTTAAAATTATCTTCGCTAGTGCAACACGTTGTGCTTCTCCTCCTGATAATTCAAAGATAGGTTGCTTTAAATCTAAATAAGAGAGGTTAACACGGTTTAGAGCTTGTTTCATCAAAGAGATTTTCTCTTTTTCTTTCAACTTTTTACCAACTAAACCCAGATTGAGATTCTCTTTAACAGTTTGACTTTCAATTAAGCCAAAATCTTGAAATAAGTATCCCAAGTAATCTCTAAAGAAAACAGAAGGCTTGATGTCCTTAAGAGAAGTACCATCATAGATGATTTGTCCTTTGTCATATGGCTCTAATCGTCCAATCATATTCAAGAGTGTTGTCTTACCACATCCACTTGTACCGATTAAGGCATAAATTTTCCCACCTTCAAAATGAAGATTCGTATCTGAAAATAGCTGACGGCTTCCAAATTTTTTAGATATATTCTTTAGTTCAATCATTCTATTTTCCTTTCATAATTGTCATAGAAACACGAGATTCTTTCTGCGCTTGACGGTAAAGCGTTAGAACTGCACTAGCTAGAAAGACTAATAAAGTGAGCAAGCCAATCACCAAGTCTCGACTGCTTAAAATAAAGAGACTAGCACCAAATACAAAACTGGCAAATTGACTAACCATATACTGAGCATGTGTTTCAAAAAATCGTAAACCTGAAATTCGTTTAATCAAGATATCTCGACGGAATTGCTCGAAATATAGAAGATTGACAGAATAAAAGAGTAACAAGGAACTAGCTATCCCAACAATAGCTCCTAAGATTAAAGTTGCTGTTTCAGTTTGAACTTCATTATAACGAGTTAGATAAACACTTCTTCCTTCTTTAAGATAGGATACTTGCTCATAAATTCCAGCTTTCTTTAAGAGTTCTAGCCCACTCTCATATCCTTTGATAAAGAGTTGTTTTCCAGCATTGATAGACCAAACAGATTTGGAAATGATACTATCACCTGTAGATGTAGGAGTGAACACAACTAAAATCGGATCGGTTAAGTACTGAATGGATACTGGACTTTCACCGTTATTATAAATAAATCGCTTTTCTCCAGTTGGAAGATAGCTAACAATCGCTCTCATTTCATACTCTAAAGGAGCGTTTTTATCCTCACTTGATTGTCCGTAATAGTTCAAACTCTCTTCAAAAGCTTTCTTAAGTTCTGCTTCCTGTGAACGAAGAGATTCTGGTAATAAGAGTCCAAATTCTCCTTTTTGAAGATGAGCTAGTTTCTGTTTAGTCTCAGCATCTACTACGACCTTTTCCTTGTCCAAATAACTTGGACTAACATAGAGCGTATTAGCATCTGGGCTATAGGTATCCAGTGTCTCTCCCTGTTCATTTTTTCCTTGTGGATTGGCAAAATGAAACAGATTATCCTTTACATAAAGAGCTTGTTCTTCTTCGATTGCTTCCTTGGCAAAGGCATACCACTTGCTCTGATTTTCTGTATCATTTACTCTATCACCTAAGCCAAAAGAAATTTGATAATAGTCTGCTCTGTCCTGCCATGCTTGTTTTGAAATTTCAAGTTCTTTCAATCGTTGGTAAGACGTCAAGCCTGTCTTAACAGCGTAGCCCACTGTAAAAACAGCTACTAACTGACACAATAGGGTTAAAGCCATCAAGCGTTTAAGGGGTAATCTCCCCTTAATAACAGGAACTAATGCTTTGTAACTCAAACTCATTAGATAAAGAAGCATTAGTAAAATTGAAATACCCAATAAAAACAAAAGATAGAAACTAATCCCAAAACCATATGTAGCTAACAAAATAGGATAAAACAAACCTTGACTAAAAAGAACGACTCCTCCACCTAGGAAGGAAAGGAGGGCTGATAGAAGGATCCACTTGATATCAGTCGATAAAGAATGCCCCATGATGGATAAGAGAGTCTGACCAGAAAAGAGTTTTATACCTGCTGCTCTCATTTCCTTAATCCGAGTGATAATCACTAAAGCAAAGAAAGATAAGCCAAATATTGCTAAACTAATTAAAATAAGGGGAATTAGTAACATTCTAAAAGCAAGAGAATAGGGCGGTGTCTTTCGGTCAGGAATTGCTTTATAACCCAAATCTCCTAATTTATCGGCAAGCTTTTCTTTCGTCAAGGAGCCTGACAAAAGGAGATAACTATTTAGCGGATCACTACGTTCACGACTTTCTTGGCTAGCTTCTTGGAATTCTTTTGGTAAAGTTCCCTGACCATAAGTTGCATAAGTAAAGTGAGTCGTCCCATCCTTACTCGGCTCTACGATTCTTCTAGCTATTAAACTCTGTTCTGAGTTTGCAAAATTCTCCAATTCCTGTTCAAATACCTCACGCGTCGGTTCCTGAGTATCCTTTTTGACACGAAGTAAGGAGACGGAATCATAGCTTGCATATAAATATTGTGGCGCACGTAAGACAATAATCCAAGCAAAGAAAAAGCTGAGAAAAAAAGTTGATAATAATATGAATAGTTTCTTCATAGTAGACTCCTTGTATAAGAGAATAATCCTATAGAACAAAGATTTTATGTTTTATAAATTCTTAGAATTATTTTCCTAGTTTAATCCATCACACCCTGAGCACCAAGACAACAATACTCTTCAAAAATCAAATTCAAACCGCGTCAACGTCGCCTTGCCGTACTCAAGTACAGCCTGCGGCTAGTTTCCTAGTTTGCTCTTTGATTTTCATTGAGTATAAATTTAATCCTTTCTTATTTTGAAATCGGTTTCTTATAACTTAAGTATATCACTTTCTATATAATCTATCAACATATTTTACTAAGATATCATTAGTAATAGAATTTTAAAGTTTCCTTAGAAATAGATGTCGGGAAAGAATTTAAGTTCAGTTTTTCCCATTCATATTATCCAAGCAAAAGAAATGATATTAACTAAAAAGCAATTCGAACTACTGTAAAATTCCTAACAAAAAAGAGAGCCGAAACTCTCTTTTTATCTTCTTTTACTTTTATTAACCGACATGAGGGTAATATCTCGCAAGCTAAAGTATGCTAGGAAGAGCATAGCGATTGCGATAAAGAATTCTGTCGGTAGCTGAAAGATTTGCAGAACTGACAGCATAAGCAAAATCAAGAGTGCTACAAAAGCAAAGACGACAAGGACAATATTGACTGTCCCTTTAATGCTTTCTGGTGTCGCAAATACATAGAGTAGTAATAAGAGGAGTCCTATGATTAAATAAACCATCTTTATCTCTTTCTAGCTCTTATTCAGCTGATTTTTTCTTCTTGTTAGCTTTCTCACGCTCTGCCTTATTAAGGATTTGTTTACGCAAACGGATAGACTCAGGCGTTACTTCCATGTACTCATCGTCGTTCAAGAACTCAAGAGACTCTTCAAGTGTCAAGATACGAGGCGTCTTAATAACAGCTGTTTGGTCCTTAGTAGCTGAACGGACGTTGGTCATTTGTTTTGCCTTAGTGATATTAACTGTCAAGTCATTTTCACGAGAGTTTTCACCGATGATCATTCCTTCATAAACCTCAGTACCTGGGTTGACAAAGATCGTACCACGTTCTTCGATAGACATGATTGAGTAAGTTGTAGCCTTACCAGCATCGATAGAAACAAGGGCACCACGGTGACGACCACCAATTTCGCCTGGAATCAATGGCAAGTATTGGTCGAAGGTATGGTTCATGATACCGTAACCACGAGTCATTGACAAGAACTCAGTTGAGTATCCGATCAAACCACGCGCTGGAACAAGGAAGACCAAACGAGTTTGACCATTACCAGTTGAAATCATATCCAACATTTCACCCTTACGTTCAGAAAGGCTTTGGATAACAGACCCTTGGTATTCTTCTGGAGTGTCGATTTGAACACGTTCGAATGGCTCACATTTCACACCATCGATTTCTTTTACGATAACTTCTGGACGAGATACTTGAAGTTCATAACCCTCACGACGCATAGTTTCGATAAGGATTGACAAGTGCAATTCTCCACGTCCTGAAACAGTCCATTTATCTGGTGAATCAGTTGGGTCAACACGAAGGGAAACGTCTGTTTGCAATTCTGCCTGCAAGCGTTCTTCCACCTTACGAGAAGTTACCCATTTACCTTCTTTACCAGCAAATGGTGAGTTGTTGACCAAGAAAGTCATTTGAAGAGTTGGCTCATCGATGTGTAGGATTGGAAGAGCTTCAACTGCATCTGTCGGAGTAATGGTTTCACCGACAAAGATATCTTCCATACCTGAAACGGCAATCAAGTCACCTGCTTTGGCTTCTTGAATTTCACGACGTTCCAAACCAAAGAAACCGAAGAGTTTTGTAACACGGAAGTTTTTAGTTGTGCCGTCAAGTTTAGAAAGGGTAACTTGGTCCCCAACTTTAACAGTACCACGGAAGACACGACCGATACCGATACGTCCAACGAAGTCGTTGTAGTCCAAAAGTGACACTTGGAACTGCAAAGGCTCATCTGAGTTATCTACTGGAGCTGGGATATGGTCGATAATTGTGTCAAAGATTGGCGCCATAGTCGCTTCTTGGTCAGCTGGATCATCTGACAATGAAGAAGTTCCGTTGATCGCAGAAGCATACACCACTGGGAAATCAAGCTGGTCGTCATCTGCACCAAGTTCGATGAAGAGTTCTAAGACTTCGTCCACTACTTCAGCTGGACGAGCTGATGGTTTATCGATTTTGTTAACAACAACGATTGGGACAAGGTCTTGTTCCAAAGCTTTTTTCAATACGAAACGAGTTTGTGGCATTGTTCCTTCGTAGGCATCTACGACCAAGACAACACCGTCAACCATTTTCATGATACGCTCAACTTCTCCACCGAAGTCCGCGTGTCCTGGTGTGTCCATGATGTTAATACGAGTTCCGTTGTAGGCAACGGCTGTATTTTTAGCAAGGATGGTAATTCCACGCTCTTTTTCGATATCGTTTGAGTCCATAGCACGCTCTGCCAATTCAGTACGTGCATCAAGCGTTTCTGATTGTTTCAATAATTCGTCAACGAGGGTTGTTTTCCCGTGGTCAACGTGGGCGATAATCGCAATGTTACGGATATCTTCTCTTAATTTTGTCATGATTTCCTCTATAATATTCAAAATTTATTTTCTAACTGAACGATTATACCATAATTTCAAGTAAATAACATAATTCAAGCAAGTGTAAATGTTTTCACTCCGCTTTTCTTTTCACGTCAAGCCTTTTCAAAGCAAGCGACTTATGATAAGATAGGCACAGTATGCGTTTAGATAATTTATTAGCCCAAGAAAAAATCAGCCGAAAGGCCATGAAACAAGCCTTACTTAAAGGAGAAATTCTAGTCGATAGTTGCCCAGCACGCTCCCTAGCCCAAAATATCGATACAGGACTACAGGAACTCCTTTTTCAGGACCAAATCATTCAAGGCTATGAGCACACCTATCTTATGCTTCATAAGCCTGCTGGTATCGTTACAGCCAACAAAGACAAGAAACTTCCAACCGTCATGGACCTCCTTGCGCCTGACATCCAGTCTGATAAGCTCTATGCCGTCGGCCGACTGGACCGAGATACGACAGGACTCCTCCTCTTGACCGATAACGGTCCCTTGGGCTTCCAACTCCTCCATCCCCAATATCATGTCGATAAGACTTATCGAGTTGAGGTTAATGGACTTCTGACACCTGACCATATCCAATCCTTTCAAAAGGGAATTGTCTTTTTAGATGGTACTGTATGTAAACCCGCAAAACTAGAGATTCTATCTGCAAGTCCTTCCCTCAGTCAAGCCTCTATCACCATTTCAGAAGGAAAATTTCATCAGGTTAAGAAAATGTTTCTCTCGGTTGGTGTCAAGGTGACCTCACTCAAGCGCACCCATTTTGGACCTTGGAGCTTGGATCAGAATCTTCAAGAAGGAGACTACCGTCCCCTAAACTCAGAAGAGTTGACAATCATTCGTGACTTTCTCAGAAAAAGTGGTTAAAAAATGAGCTCGGAAACATCCAAGCTCGTTTTCTTATTTCTCAACTTTGACTTTCCCTTTCCAAGAATCCAAGCCATAAGAAAGGATATAAATCTCAGAAAAACCTTGTTTTTTCAAGTAAAGGGCTGCATTTGTAACTCGTTGCGCACGTTGGTTTTCGTAAAGAAGAACAGGTTTATCCTTACGAAGGGCTGCAAGACTAGTCTTCAACTGACTTGAAGGAATATTGCGAGCCCCAAGAATATGTTTTCTGTGGAATTCTGCTGGGTCGCGCAAATCAATCAATTGACCCGTACGAATCAAGGATTCAAACTCCTCATTGTCCACAATTTTAGCCGCACGGCGAATACGAAGATAGTTAAAACCCATCCACGCCAACATTGCTAGTATAAGTGCCCACAAAATCCAAGTAACCATTAGTTCTTTTCTCCATTTTTCTCAATATAATCCAATTCTACCTTGTGCTCTCTGCGTAGAACCGCTTCTGCTTCTAGATAGTCTAGTTTATCCATCAACCCTGCATCGTAAATCCGAGAGAGTTCCAACTTCATCAGTTCAATATCATATAAGCGTTTTCCCATATAAACAATAATACCAAATCGTTTGAGGAATTGCTGCACATCATAGAATGTTTTCATAAGACTCATTCTAGCAAATTTTTGTGTTTTTTTCAAGAAGAGACTCACACAAGAAGTAGCACAGAAATTAAAAAAGCTGCATCTTCTGCAACTTTTTAATCTGGTGGGAAATATCCCAACTGCTCAGCGATGTGAATCGCCTCCTGCCTGTTAGTCACTCCCAATTTTGAAAAGATATTGGCCAAGTGATTGGAAACTGTACGTTTACTCACATAGACCTTGTCACAGACATCATCAATGGTCAAGCCATTTCTAACCAATTCTAGTATCTCGATTTCTCGTGGTGTTAGCACCTCTACCATCACTTCATCTGAAAAGACCTTACCACCTAGATGAATCTTTTCCAGTTTTTTCACCAACTCATCTGGGTCCATACTTTTGTCCAGAAAGCCATAAGCCCCCATAACTTTAGCTCGGTGTTCATACATCTTTTTGCTGTATCCCGTCAAAATCACAACCTTACTAGAACAACCATTGTCGATAATCTCTTGTGCCAAGGTCAGCCCATCATCTTGATACAGACTCGTCAGGTTGATATCAATCAAAATAATGTCGTAGTCATTAAAAGCAATCTCCGAAATAGTCGAAAAATTATCTACTAACTGGACCTTTTTAATGTTTTCCGATAACTCTAAAATCATCTTGATACTTTGGCTAAATAATTTATGATCATCAATTAACAAAATTTTCATAACACAACTCCTTATCAATCGGGAGAGTAATTTCTACACGAAATCTCTTATTATTTTCAAAAATCTGCATTTGACCACCTAAAACACTAATTTTATTAGACATATTTTTCAAGCCATAACCTAAGGATTTTTCTGTTTGAAGGCAGTCATTTTCAGAAATGATAAAAATAGTGTCATCATGCACATCAATCTTCAAAGAAATCGTTCCACCACTAGCGTACTTAACGGCATTGGTCGCCAACTCCTCAACCAGACGATAGGCAATTTTATCGTAAGGAGATAAAAGCCTAAAGTGGGCAGGAAACTGTGTGACGACTTCATTTTCTGCGTGATAGCGCTTGACAATCCGATTAATCAGCCCTTGATACTGGATGTCTAACTGCTCGTCTGTTTCTACCATTGGCTGATAATAATCCATCCGCTCACGAATCCGCTGAACCAACTCCTCTGTCACCAGATTGATCTGTTCACCAAAAGCTTGATTGCTACTATATTTATTGAAATTTTTTATCGCCATCACATTTTGCAGGATTTCATTGTGAAGAAATTCGGAGAACTGTTGTTCTGTGTCTTCATTTGCCAGCAGACTTTTCACCATACGATTACGCTTTAAAAAGAGAACTTTTACATAATCCCTAGCATCTAGCATTTCAGCAGAACGAAAGAGGCGAATCAATTCTTCCGAACAAATCCCGAACAATAGTAACATGATATTCAAGACCAAAAAGCTCGTGTTTAAATCGAGACGAAAGATGATGAAAATACCTACTAACAAAAACAGAACCAGTAAAAACAAGTGTGAAAAAGCTTTTATATAGGACAATTTCAACTCTGATACCCTTTTTTGAAGAGAGTTGACAATCGTTTTGAAGTGTAAAAAAGCTAAGATACCAAGAATTTCTAGATACCAGACTAGGTTCATCACTCCTGCGCCCCTCGTATTGATATACAAAAAGAAATAAGAAAGAGGCAATATCAAAGCTAATATCCACAAATTTCGTCTCTGATACTTGAGTTTACTTTTCAACTCTTTATAATATAAAATCAGTAAAATCAAGGGAACAAGGTTTAAAAAGAAAGACGCAAACAAGGACAGAAATAGAAAAATTGAAGGACTTAACAGATACGAACTAATAGTGATTAGTGTCAACACAAAGGACACACTCAACAGTTCTTCTCCTATTTTCTCTCCCAGAAAGATAATAGACAGAGAACTATACACCAATAAAAAAGAGTTGAGCGGATGAAGAATATCAAAAAAGTGCAACAGGGTGCTCGCAACTCCTTGATTAAATATGGATTGCCAGCTAATGAGAAACATCATCAGGAGCAACCAGAGTTTCAACTCACTATACCGAAAGGTCACAATATTACAAATATAGCTAAATACAATTAAAGCAATAATCAGCAATAAAACCATCTGCAAGGAAAAATCTGTCGAAAAGTCCAGAGGAATCCTATAATAAATATAAATCATTAAAGCTAGATGATTAAAAATCGTCAACCACCACAATAAAAGTGAGTTTTTCGAGAGCGATTTGACAAACTGTTTCATATGTATCCACTTCCTGAACTACTTTAATATCATTATAACACAATACCAGAATTGTCGGATAGGCAACTCTGGTATTTGACTTAAGTTTCAATAATTTGCCAACTTACTCTGTAAGTTACTAGCAAGTAAAGAACAAAGAGTAAAACCGCTACTCCCAGATAGGTGATATCAATAGAAATGCTGGTATTAGCGAAATTCTCAAAATAGCCCAAAAGAGCGGTACTCAAGGCAAATGCTAGCGGACCTGCGATGACCAGCGGAACCAAGAAATAACTTAGAATCTGTTGCAAAAGAATAGAGCGATTTTGCTTTCTCTTGTTCCCAAGAAGATATATGATTTGATAATCATTAACACTATCCAAAGCACTTGTAGAAGTTTGAAGAGACAAGATACTGAGGGAAATAATGATAAAAATAACACTAACAAAAATCATGACAAAGACAATGACTCCCATAAATCCAAGATAAATCTCAAAAATTCTTCCTTTGGTTTGATAGACGAACGAATTCAACTCTGCTCCATCACGAGTGAAGTAGTATTTTTCAATCCACTGACTCAAGAATGTTTCTACTTCCCGTTTGTCTATATTTTCCTTGAAATTGGCAACATAGGTCGTGTGGTCTTCCGTCAATCCAACTACTACCTTATCTGGTACAATCAAGGTTCCTGAGTCATTTGTAGTTACTGAAGATAAAAAGTAAACTGTTTCAAGTGGCTTTGAAGAGGCAAGGTTGAGAGAATGACCGTTAATCATGAAGGTTTTGGTCGTTGATAGAAAGTCCTGGATCTGCTTGGCAGTTCCTTTATAATTGGCATTGACTAGAAATTGGTCTTCTGCCAAGTCAACCGCTTTTTTCCCTTGC
The DNA here is from genome assembly GCF_946190335.1 of Streptococcus mitis. Classification (GTDB taxonomy): domain Bacteria; phylum Bacillota; class Bacilli; order Lactobacillales; family Streptococcaceae; genus Streptococcus; species Streptococcus mitis_CH. Next base: position 17,128 of record NZ_CAMHZN010000002.1, on the reverse strand, counting down.
AGTTTGCGGAGATGATTGTAGGCAGAAATTCCTAAAATCGGTACTTTTGATTCAGGAAGTTTCTTATCATGCTCCCAGAGATTACTAGTATCAATCAAATCTTTATAAGTTAAATCACTAGAATAGATAGGACAGCTGTACTCCTCTTTGATGAGGTTAAAGTCAAAGCCATCGGCTTTCAATCTGTCTTTGACAGATTCCTGAGAAAATTGAAACTCTTTACCACGGTAGAGATTGACAGTTACATCATAAGGTGAGTATTTGTTCAGCTCTCGGTTCATAGTCGTATAGGCACTACCACTAAAAACGAGTAAGCTGAGAGCCAGTGTCAAGGTCAAGGATAAGACAGCCAACGTGACCGAATTACTATCAGCTTGTTTTGAAAATTGACGGATTTTAAAAGTGTTTAGTTTGTTATAGTAGGTTTGAGGCAGTTTTCTAAAGGAAACCAAGATAAAATAGCTCAAGGTATTGTAAAATAAAATCACAAAAATCACGAAGACAGATACCAGCAAGATACCCCAACTTTTCAAGAGTGATAGATGGTGATAGTCTGAAAAATAGAGAGCACCAAAACCGATAACAGCTGTCGAAAGAATAAAGAGAAGTGCTTGAAGAACTGGCTTGCCTTTTGCTAAGACAGATTTTTTGACCCCATTTTCTTGAATGAGTGCAATGATATTTTGCTTTCTAAAGGTAAGAATGTCCATGACACCAACAATAAAACTGGTTACCAAATAGGAATAAACTAGTAAGATGACAGACTTGCTATCAAAGAAAACCAGATTACCAAAGTAATTAGCCATGAAAAACTCAGATGCAATCTTAGCTAGAATGACCAGTAAGATCACTCCAAGCAAGAAACCTAGAATCAAGGAAAAGATATTGACCAGCATGGTTTCAAAGAACAGGGTACGGATAATCTGCTTCTTCTTCATTCCCAGCGTTGCATAAAGTCCCAGCTCTTTCTTGCGCCGTCCCAAGACAAAGTTTGTGGAATAAACGATAAGAAAGGCAATCGCTGATAGAATCAGATAGGAAAGCAAGCCCATGTACTGGCTCATCACCGTCGTCAACGTTTCCTTTGCTCCTGATAAACTTTGCATCACTGGATGGCTTGGTAAAGCATTAAAAGCGTAGAGCAAGCTATAAATCAAGGTCAGACTGAAAAAATAGATGGTATAGGTCTGTAAATTTCGAAATACATTTCGTAAAATCAATTTTGGATACATACTCTCCCCCTCCTATCTGGTACGGCTGTAAATCTCTTGCAAATACTGTTCATTAGATAAGCTGTTACGTTTCAAATCATCCATAATCTTTCCATCACTAAGTAGCACCATCCGTGAGGAATACTTGGCTGCGGCAGGGTCATGCGTAACCAGTAAAATGGTAATACCAAAACTTTTATTGATTTCCTGCAAAAGTGCCATCAGTTTTTCAGAATTGGCAGAGTCCAAGGCTCCTGTCGGCTCATCTGCAATAATCAGTTTAGAATCATCAATCAAGGCTCTAGCAGTTGCCACGCGTTGTCGCTGACCACCTGATAACTGATTAGGAAACTTATCTTTTAAGTTTTGTATGGCCAACTTATCCAAAATTTCCTCAATCTTATCCTGATGTTTTTTGATATTTTTCCCCTGAATTTGAAGAGGTAGAACAATATTTTCATAGACCGTCAAGGTTTCCACCAAGTTGTAGGCTTGGAAAATATAGGAAATGTTTTTAGCACGATAGTCAGCTAGTTCATTTTCCTTGGCATGGATGATGTCAAAATCTTCAAATCGAATCTCACCTGACGTTGGTTTATCAATCGTTGAAATACAGTTGAGGAGTGTTGTTTTTCCACTACCACTGGCACCCATAATTGCCAGAAATTCACCTTTTTCAACGGACAAGTTCACATCTAATAAAGCATGAACGATATTATCCCCTTGACCAAATGTTTTCGTTAATCCTGTTACAATAAGCTGTTTCATCATTTCATTCCTCCGTTTCTTTATTACTCTCTTATTATACGGTTTCTTTCAATGTTTGGCATGAGTATTTTGTGCAATATATTCAAGTAATAAAAAAACCGATGCCTTTTTCAGGTATCGGTCAATGTTGATTATTTGCGATCGTTTCTTTTTTTCATAAAGTAAACAATCCCTATGACAACAACTCCTAAGACCAGTACAGGTGCATAGAATTCTAGTGTTCCAATAATTCCTTCCATTTTATCCTCCTGTCAAAAAATAGAGAGTTTTATTCACAGCGCACGTTTGACGAAATACATTCATAAGAATATGCAAACCACCAAGCACAGCGCCCCTGTGCTGTTAATCTAACAGCCGTACGCCACCCTGCAGCAGATTTTCCATTCAACTCTTGGCTATTAATTTCATAATCCAAAGAATCAATCTCAAAATTGTCTTGTTTCATTAGTATTTCTCCCCGTAAATATAACACCAAATCAAAATGTTGTCAATGTTTTGTAATAAAACACTATAATTTTCCTTTCGTTTTATCTAACAACGAACACTATTTGTCGTACACTCATAGGAACAGGTGAAACACAATCCACAGCGACCTGCTAGTGTCATTTTAAAAGCTATGTACCACTAGCTCCTGATTTCCCAAAAAGTTCTTGGTTTTCAACCTCGAAACTTAGAGAATCAATCTCTGGACGACTTGTATTTTTAGCCATAAGGTTGCCTCCTTCCTTCTTTTAGATGATCATCTTTACAATAACTAGTATAAACTCTAGTACTGGATAAGTAATGAGTAAATCGTGCAAGTTTCTTATTTTCGAGTAAAATTTTCATATTTCCCAATTAAAAACAGCTGAATAATATCTTGCTCAGCTACTTTTTTAACTTATTTACTATGATTTAGAAGTTTCTTCTTAACTACTTTACAGAGACTCACACAATGCTACTGATTTTCCTATCTTCTTTGGCGATTCTGACGCAAGTGTGGTACAATAAAAACATGAGAATTCAACAATTACATTATATTATCAAAATCGTCGAAACTGGCTCCATGAATGAGGCAGCCAAGCAACTCTTTATCACTCAGCCAAGTCTTTCCAATGCTGTGAGAGATTTGGAAAATGAAATGGGCATTGAAATCTTTATCCGCAATCCCAAGGGTATCACCTTGACTCGTGATGGGATGGAGTTTCTCTCTTATGCCCGTCAGGTTGTCGAGCAGACCCAGCTTTTGGAAGAACGCTATAAAAATCCTGTCGCCCACCGCGAACTCTTTAGCGTTTCCTCCCAGCATTATGCCTTTGTGGTCAATGCCTTTGTCTCTCTGCTCAAGAAAAGTGATATGGAGAAATACGAGCTCTTCCTTCGTGAAACTCGTACTTGGGAGATTATCGACGACGTCAAGAACTTCCGTAGTGAGGTCGGTGTCCTATTTTTTAACAGCTACAACCGTGATGTTTTAACCAAAATGCTGGATGACAACCACCTGCTGGCTCATCATCTCTTTACCGCCCAACCGCATATCTTTGTCAGCAAGACCAATCCTCTGGCAAAGAAAGACAAGGTCAAACTATCTGATTTGGAAAACTTCCCTTACCTCAGCTATGATCAAGGAACTCACAACTCCTTCTACTTCTCTGAAGAGATTCTCTCGCAGGAATACCACAAAAAATCTATCGTAGTCAGCGACCGTGCCACCCTCTTTAACCTCTTGATTGGTCTGGATGGATACACGATCGCAACAGGGATTTTGAACAGCAACCTCAACGGAGACAATATTGTTTCTATCCCACTGGACATTGATGACCCAATTGAGCTGGTCTATATCCAGCATGAAAAAACCAGCCTATCTAAGATGGGCGAACGCTTTATCGACTATCTCCTAGAAGAAGTCCAGTTTGATAGTTGAGAAATGATAAGAACCAATATGTAGGCTAGCAACAACCTGCACATTGGTTCTTTTTACTTATAATTAAAAGTTTCCCCTGCAAACTTATCAGCTAGCTTGGGAAAGAGAGTATAAAACTTATGGGCTAGGTTCAGCAAGATTGGGAGATTGAGTTCGCGTTTGTTTTTTCCTATAATCTTGACAATCTTTTTAGCCACTGCATCTGGTTCTAGAAGAAAGCGTTCGACTGACTGGAGATAGACACCATCTGGATCTGCTTGGTCAAAAAATGCTGTTCGGATAGGGCCTGGATTAACCGTTGTCACATAGACACCATAAAGCATGAGTTCTAATCGTAGGGCATTTGAAAATCCAATAGCCGCAAACTTGGTCGCTGAGTAGAGACTAGACTTGCCAGTAGCAATCAAACCTGCCATGCTAACAATATTGATGATATGGCCTTTTCGACTCTCTTTCATATGTGCCGCAAGGCGTCGAGATAGATTCATCAGGGCAAAGGTATTGACCTCAAACATCTGGTGAATATCTTGGTCAGAAATCTGGTCAAATTCCTCAAAGATCCCGTAACCAGCGTTGTTTATCAAAACATCAATCTTTCCATAGCGGAGATAGAGGTCTGCTAGCAGAGTTTCTAAGGCTGAATCATCGGTAATATCGATTTCCATCAATTCTGCATGGGGATGGTTTCCGTAGAGTTGGGCTAATTTTTCCTTATTTCGACCAAGCAAGATAAGTTGGTCATTTGGCAAGAGTTTGACCATCTCTTGTGCTAGGCCACCGCTAGCTCCTGTAATGAGAATAGTAGACATACTGTTCCTTTCTGTGACTGCTAGATTTCCACTTCTTCCAAGTCTTTGACCACATGGACATTTTCAAAAACACTAGCAGCATCTTTTTTGAGCTTGCTGATATCTTTTGAGAGGAAACGGGCACTGATATGGTTGAGCAAGAGGCGTTTGGCACCTGCTTCTACCGCTACTTGCGCAGCTTGCATGTTAGTAGAGTGGCCATGGTTACGAGCAATTTTTTCATCACCCTTGCCATAAGTGGACTCATGAACTAGGACATCGGCATTGACAGCCAGACGCACACTGGCATCCGTTTTTCGAGTGTCTCCTAAAATAGTGATAATTTTACCTGGACGTGGAGCTGAGATATAGTCTGCTGCCTTGATTTCAGTTCCATCTTCCAAAACAACATCCTGACCGTTTTTGATTTTCCCAAAAAGTGGGCCAAATGGGACACCAGCAGCCTTGAGTTTTTCAGCATCCAGCGTTCCTTCTAGATCCTTTTGGATAACACGATAGCCAACACAGAAAATAGTGTGGTCCAGCTCCTCTGCATACACCGCGAATTTATCGGTCTCAAGGATTTTTCCTAGAGAATCTTGGTCAAACTCATGAAAATGAATACGGTAAGGCAGGCGCGAACCTGACACACGAAGGCTGGTTAAGACAAATGACTTAATCCCTTGCGGTCCATAGATTTCCAAATCTGTCTGCTCTTCATTGGCTTGAAAGGCACGGCTAGAAAGGAAACCTGGCAGGCCAAAAATGTGGTCTCCATGTAGATGGGTGATAAAGATTTTGCTGACCTTACGTGGTCGAATTGTCGTTTCCAGAATGCGATTTTGCGTACCTTCTCCACAGTCAAAGAGCCAGACTTCGTTAATCTCGTCCAAGAGTTTCAGGGCGAGACTGGAGACATTGCGGGCTTTAGAGGGCTGACCTGCCCCCGTTCCTAAAAATTGAATATCCATTCGATACTTTCTAATTAATCAATATATAACATGGCTGTGCGGTTTTCCGATCGGAAATAGCGCTTGCCAGAAAAAGCAGTAGCTTCCTGTAATAACTCCTCTTGACTGTAGCCTTTTAGACGTTTGCGACCATCAGCCAAATTTTCCAAATCAGTCAAAGCTGTAAGATTTTCCACGCTAACAACTTCCTCGTCCCCGACAGACTTCATGTAAATCTTACCAGACTCTTCAAAGACCAGTTGATGGGGGAAAATTTGCGCAATCTCAAAGAGCAAGTCAGCTGAAATTTTCTCTTCATTTTCAGAGAAAATTCGACCCAGTCCCTCACTCTCATAACAAAAACCAAAGGATTTACCAGACAGATTAAGACGAATAAAAGGCTTATTTTCTAGGGTGAAACTCGGCTCAGTATTGTAAAGATTCAGTTCTTGACTGAGTTCTGCAAAATACTCAGTCGCTGCTTCAGGACTCTTTTTCTGGTAGAGTTCTGCAAAATAAGCATTGACAACGCTGGGCGGAGGTGTGATAAGTGCCAACTGCTCCTGCTCTGTCTTGCCAGCTAGAAGCTGATCCAGATAGACCTTGTCCAGACTTGTATAGCCCCCATATTTTAGAGCCAACGTTTTAATATCAGTCATAAAATTCCTCTAACCTCCATTTATTTTTCTTAGAAATGTAGCCTGTAATGACTTCTCCGTCATCTTGATAATCACGTTCTTCAAGAATCGCAACACTTTCTAAATCATGAATCTTGTAGGACTTTGAAAAAGGAACGCGCAGGGTAAAGGATTCAAAAATATCCTTGATTTTCTCTAAAAATAGTGCCTGCAAGTTCTCACGACTATCCTCAGACTTGGCAGAAATGAGGGCATAAGGCGTTTGGGTAGGCGTGAAATCCTCCACCAAATCCGCTTTATTATAAAGGGTCAGGCGAGGAATATCTTCCATGTCCAGGTCTTTCATGATGGACAGAACCGTTTTTTCATGTTCCTCATGGTAAGGATTGCTGGCATCGATAACATGAACCAAAAGGTCTACATGCTTGCTTTCCTCCAAGGTTGACTTAAAACTGGACACTAACTCTGTCGGCAAGTCTTGGATAAATCCAACGGTATCAGTCAAGGTCACTTGGAGATTCCCTCCCAGATGGATACTCTTAGTTGTCGCATCCAAAGTCGCAAATAGCTCGTCAGCCTCATACTGGGTCTTACTGGTCAAGGTGTTCATGATAGTTGACTTCCCAGCATTGGTATAACCAATCAAACCAATCTTAAAGGTGCTTGACTCCAAACGTTTTTCTCTGACAGTCGCCCGATTTTTCTCAACCACCTTGAGCTGGCGCTCGATATCCGTGATTTGATTGCGAACGCTACGACGGTTCAGCTCCAACTGGCTTTCACCAGGTCCACGGGAACCAATTCCCCCTGCCTGACGGCTGAGCATAATTCCCTGACCAACCAAGCGAGGCAAGAGATATTTGAGCTGGGCTAGGTGGACTTGGAGCTTCCCTTCATGGCTTCGAGCTCGCATGGCAAAGATATCCAAAATCAACTGCATACGGTCAATGACCTTGACACCCAGAACTTCTTCTAAATTGACATTTTGCCTTGGCGTCAGGCGGTTGTTGACGATGACAGTGGTGATTTCTTCTGCATCCACCATGAGCGCAATCTCTTCCAACTTACCAGAGCCGACGAAGGTCTTAGAATCATATTTTTCACGTTTTTGTCTGTAGCTATCTACAACGACTGCCCCAGCTGTCTTAGCTAGACTGGCCAATTCTTCCATGGAGAGGTCAAAATTGTCCATGCCCTGCAATTCCACACCAATGAGCAGGACCCGCTCCTCTTTTTTCTCCGTTTCAATCATCTAAAAACTCCTCTATCTGGCTTAAAATTCGGTCTTGTACACCAGCTTCTCCAATCTGATAAAAGGTGACCTGCATGCGATTACGGAACCAAGTTAGCTGACGCTTGGCAAAACGACGAGTCGCCTGTTTGAGACTCTCACTGGCTTCCTCCAAGGTCTGCTCTCCACGGAAGTAAGGAAAGAGTTCCTTATAGCCAATTCCTTTAGCAGCCTGCACATCTGGATAATGGTCAAACAACCACTTGGCTTCGTCTAGAAGTCCAGCTTCAAACATCAGGTCCACTCGGTGATTGATACGTTCATATAATTGACTACGTTCATCATCCAAGCAGATAATCAATGGTTCATACAAGGTCTCTTGATTTTCCAAATCCTGACCAAAATGGGCAATTTCCAAGGCACGCATAGCACGACGACGATTAAATTGGGGAATTTCAAGACCTGCTTGCTCCACCAAATGAGCTAATTCCTCATCTGTATAAGGCTCCAAACTAGCCCGATAGGCCAAAATCTCTGCATGGGGAGTCTCCCCACCCAGGTGATAACCTTCTAGCAAGCTCTGGATATAAAGTCCAGTCCCACCAGCAATAATGGCTAGCTTGCCACGGCTGTGAATATCCTCAATAGCCATCTTGGCTTCTGAAACAAAATCAAAAGCCGAGTAAGACTCGGTTACCTCTCTAACATCAATCAAATGATGAGGAACAGCCGCTTGCTCCTCTGGGCTAGCCTTGGCCGTCCCAATATCAAGTCCTCGATAGACTTGCTGGCTATCTCCACTAACCACTTCGCCATTAAAACGCTTTGCAACTTCGATGGCAAGGGCTGTTTTTCCAACTGCAGTCGGTCCAACAATCACAATTATTTTTGTTTTCATCTTTTTTCCTTGAAAAATTCCCATTTTTTCGTTACTATTATTATAACACAAAAAGGTCAGTCAGAAAAATGTGACCTCTTGAGGGGGGCTGGCTGATTAAGAAGATAAAGGAGGAAGACTCATGGCTAAAGGATTCGCTAAAGGTCTTGTAACAGGTGTCGCAGGAACTGTCGCTGCAGTTGCAGGTGCAGTATACGCATTTAAAAAGAAAGTGATCGAACCAGAAGAGCAAAAAGCAGCTTTCATCGAAGAAAACCGTAAAAAAGCAGCTCGCCGCCGCGTATCACGTTAAGAAACAAAAGAAGTTGGGATTCATTGTCTCAACTTCTTTTTTCTATTCTTTTATACTCAATGAAAATCAAAGAGCAAACTAGGAAACTAGCCGCAGGTTGCTCAAAGCACTGTTTTGAGGTTGTAGATAAGACTGACGAAGTCAGCTCAAAATACTGTTTTGAGGTTGTGGATAAGACTGACGAAGTCAGCTCAAAACACTGTTTTGAGGTTGTGGATAGAACTGACGAAGTCAGTAACCATACCTACGGTAAGGCGACGCTGACGTGGTTTGAAGAGATTTTCGAAGAGTATTAAATAGCTAGGTCAAACTTCAACTGCGGCTTGACCGGGTCATAATCTACCAACTCAAAATCTTCTGCTTTGATATCAAAGAAATTGGTCTTATCTGGCACATTTAAAACCAAACGTGGTTGGCAGTTTGACGGCTCACGACGGAGCAATTCCTGAGCTTGTTCAAATTGATTGTCATAGATATGTAGATTATTGATAAAGTAGAAGAACTTACCAACCTTCCAGCCAAAATGTTTGGCAATCATCATCTGCAAAGCCACATACTGCATAGCATTGATGTGGTGGGCCACTAGCATATCGTTAGAACGCTGGGTCAAGGTCGCATCCAGGTAGATTGCTCCATCTACACGGCGGACATCAAACATGGTCTGAAAGGCGCATGGGAGCAACCCATCTGTTTCTTCGAAAGCTTGGTAATCCCAGAGCGAAATGATATTGCGGCGGTTCCAAGGGTTGGCTTCCAACTGCTTGAGAATCTTATTGATGATATCGTGTTTCTTAACAACGGCACCATAGCGCTCACCGATGGTTCCTGTATCTCCCACTTCCCAGTCATTCCAGTAGTGAACATTGTACTTATCATTAAGTACCTCTAGGCTATTGGACTGGTCTTGGTAAATCCAGAGCACTTCCTTGATGGCGGATTTGATAGCAATAGGACGCAAGGTTGTGATGGGGAATTCCCCCTTGGCCAAGTCATACTCGGCAAATGCACCCGTTACATACTTGGAGTTGGCAACAGTCCCATCCTTGTACTTGGGACGGGCCTGCTCAGAAAAGACACCGTCTTTGAGGATTCGTTCAATATTTTCTTTAAAAATCGTATCTGCTTTTGTCATTCTCTCACCTCATTTATTGTCCTAACTAGTATAGCATAAAAAAAGAAAGGAGGAAAATCACTCGCTTCTAGAAAGCAATTTTCTCCTTTTTTATTTTATTGCAATACAAGTGATGCTGCTCCGATAACTCCAGCGTCATTTCCTAGAGTTGCAAGAGCCAATTTTGTTGATGTGCGTACTTGTGGGAAGGTATTTTCATCATAGACTTTTTGAACACCTTGTAGAAGGAATTCTCCTGCAGCTGATACACCACCACCGATGACGATTGTTGATGGGTTTAGGATTGAACCGATGTTGGCACAAGCGATTCCCAAGTAACGTGAGAAGTTACGGTAAACGATCAAAGCAAGGTCGTCTCCTTCTTTTGCAAGATCAAAGACAGTCTTAGCAGTTACTTCTTCTCCGTTATCAATCAAGCGTTTCAAGGCTGCATCGCCTTCGTATTCATCGGCATAGCGACGAGTCAAGTTGACAATACCTGTTGCTGAAGCAACTGTCTCAAGGCAACCTTTCTTACCACAGGTACATGCGATTGGTTGGTCAAAGTCAACAGTGATGTGGCCAAGCTCACCTGCTGCACCAGCAACACCATGAAGCAATTTGCCCTCAGCGACGATACCGCCACCAACACCAGTACCAAGTGTCATAAAGACAACGTCTGGTTGGTTATCACCAGCACCCATCCAGCGCTCACCAAGAGCTGCCACGTTGGCATCATTATCGATGAAGAATGGAATGCCCAAGGCTTTTTCAATTTTCTCTTTAATTGGTTGAAGGGTTTTCCAGTTGAGGTTGTAGGCACCAATAACAGTTCCTTTTTCACGGTCAACCACACCTGGTGACCCCATTCCAATACCTTGGAAGTCTGCTGCTACTAATCCAAGCAAGTCCAAACGATGTTGAATAGACTCAATCATATCATCAACGATATGACTTCCCTCATCCAAAATATTAGTCTTGATAGACCATTTTTCTTGGATTTCTCCTGCTGTTGTTAAGATTGCAAATTTGATAGAAGTTCCACCAAGGTCAATCCCAATAATCTTTTGACTCATCATATTCTCCTTTTTTATTTTGCAGTAATTGAAAATGCTTACAGTACTAGTATAACAAAATTTAGTTAATCATGCAAAGGTTTGCGTGAATGAATTATAAGGAATTTTTTCGCCTAACAGTATCTGTTAATCATCTAAATGATCAATTGCATATTGAGCTTCCTCTTCTGTAAAGCCATCTGCAAAAGAGGTCAATTGATTGAAAAGACCAGATTTAGACATATTAAATAATTTTCTATAGTTCTTAGCATTAAACAACGCATTATATTTATAATCAGCTTTTAGATGATCAATTGCATATTGAGCTGCATCATTTGAAAATTTATCGAAATCAGAAGTTAATTGACTATACATACGTTTTTTTGACATATGGAATAACGAATTATAACTTTTTGCCTTTCCTAAAGCAGCAGAATATTCACTATTGCTATCATCACTAGAAGAAGAACTTGTACTCGCTTGACTCTCCTTCCAAACTCCGTCAGCACCAACATAATAACGTCCACCATCAACCCATTCATTGACAGCCATTTTACCATCTGATTTCAAATAGTAATTCCCTTGCCACGTGCTGTAAGCATAAGATCCATCTGATGTCAAATAATACCAAGCTTGATAGGTGGCATCATAAACCCATTCATTGATAGCCATTTTACCATCTGATTTCAAATAGTAATTTCCTTGCCATGCACTATAAACATAAGAACCATCTGATTTTAGATAATACCAAGCTTGGTAAGTAGCATCATAAACCCATTCATTGATAGCCATTTTGCCATCTGATTTCAAATAGTAATTTCCTTGCCATGTACTATAAGCATAAGAACCATCTGATTTCAAATAATACCAAGCTTGATAGGAAGCATCATAAATCCATTCGCTCTGTGCCATTCTACCATCCGCTTTCAGATAATAGCTTCCCTGCCATGCATTTTTTACTGGATTTCCATTTCCATCAAAATAATACCATGCACCATCCTGCTTAACCCAGCCACTTGTTGTTGCTGAACTTGTATTGTTTTGAGCCGAAGTTGATTGCTTTGCTTTGAAAGCACCTTTTGGGGCATTTTTCAATTCACAAGCCACACCATCATGATCGCGGTCTAACTTGGCAGAATAACCAGAATCCCCCTCATGAATATCCGCGTATCCATTCGCCCAAGCCTCTTTACAACTAGAAAAATGGATGTTTTCTTCTGCTAACACAGGTTGTGAAAACAAGGCTAAAACTGGCAAGGTAGCCAGACTCATTTTAAAAAATAGACGTTTGTTCATTTCTTTCTCCCATAATTATGATATCGATTTCACTATTATTTTATCAAACTTATTTCAGCAATTCAAGGAAACTTCTGGTCTTTTCTACAAACTCCTTTGGTTTTTCCTTATTCAAGACATGAGGGCCACCTGGGATAATCTGAAATTGGGATTTTGATATTAGTTTGTGAAGACTTCTCATAGAACTAAGATTCGGTTTATCTTTGCTACCACAAATTAGCAAGGTTGGATAGGGGCAAGTCTTTGCAATCTCCCTTAAATCAAGTGTTTTTAATTCTTCGGAAATCCCAACCATAAGAGCCTTATCTGCCCCCTGTTTTTCAAATGTCCTTTTGGGGAGTAGTTTAAATATCAGCAACTGAATGTAAAAAGGGATATTGCCAGCTAGTTTCAATGGACAGCCTGACAAAACCAAGGCCTGAAGATTTGGTAAATCGTAACTTGACAGCTCTAATGCAAGTGCAGCTCCTAAGGACAAACCGATTAGGACAAAAGGTTCTGTCTCCTCTGACAAGTGCTGATAAATGCGCTCCTTAGCTTCTTGATAGGTAGCAACTCCGGAAGGAAATAACTCTAGGGCTTCAGAAGGATAATCTACAAGCAACTCTTGCACTTCTTTCCAACTATCTGCTGACTGACCTAGGCCATGTAAAAATATTAATTTCATTTAGTTCTCCCTTACTGACAACTCATACAAGCCCCTGACTGCATTACAACCATAGATAGCTTCTGCTCCCTTCAAATCTTCTATGGTCAAGACTTTCTCTTTTACTTGTCCTGTTTCTAGTAAATACTGACGATAAATTCCGGGTAAGATACCAAGTTTGATAGGTGGTGTGTAGAGTTTCCCAGAAATTTTCAGAACCAAATTTCCTATAGAGGTTTCAAGAAATTCTCCAGCAGCAGTGTGATAGATGATTTCCTGATTTCCCACTGTCAAATGTGGTCTATGAGTCGTTTTAAAATAGGTAAAAGCTTGCTGTAAATCCGCTTCCTGAAGGTAAAGTTTGGCCTGACAAAAACTTGGACTAAGGGGTGTTAAGATTTGACGACTGAGTTCTATCTCTCCAGATTTGCTGAGAGAAATACGCAAGCGGTAATCTTGATTATCATCACAAGCTTGACACTCTGCCTCTATCTTTTGTTTCAAGTTTTCTGAATCAAATGGAAAGGCAAAATACCGACTCGCTTTTCTCAGCCTTTCCAGATGTTCTTCTTCAAACATCAGTTGTTTTTGGCTGATTTTTCCAGTTGTAATTAATTGGAAGCGAACTTGTTTACGATAGAGAACAGCTGCCTTTTGATGAACCTCTCGATATTCAGATTCCCAAGTGCTATCCCATGTAATGCCACCACCAACTCCATAGATGGCTTTCCCTTGATGCAGTTGAATGGTCCGAATGGCAACATTGAAAATCCGGCGCCCATTTGGAAGCAAGAGACCAATCGTTCCGCAGTAAACTCCACGCGGTTGTGGCTCCAAGTCCTTTATAATCTCCATAGTCGCAATTTTCGGTGCTCCCGTTATGGAACCGCAAGGAAAGAGAGAACGCAATATTTCAACAAGGTCAACGTTCTCTCGCAACTGACTCTTGATGGTTGAAGTCATCTGCCAGACAGTCGAATACTGTTCTACCTGACACAGACGCTCCACATGCTCACTCCCCACCTCAGAAATACGATTCATATCATTGCGCAAGAGGTCCACAATCATCATGTTTTCAGAGCGATTTTTGGGGTCCTGTTCCAACCAACTGGCCTGCCCCAAGTCTTCTTGGTCAGTCACTCCCCGCTGAGTCGTTCCCTTCATCGGTCGCGTTATCAACTCGCGGTCATTTTGCTCAAAAAAGAGCTCTGGGCTCATGGAAATCACTGCCATCTCGTCATGTTCAACATAGGCATTGTAGCCCGCCTCCTGCTCTACCACCATACGATTGTAGATGGCAAAAGGATTGGAACTTAATTTTTGCTTGAGTTGGACGGTGTAGTTGACCTGATAGGTGTCTCCCTGCCGCAAATGATGATGAATCTGGGCAATCGCCTTTTCATAGTCTGCTGCAGACGTGACTTCCTGCCAATTTGAAGGCAAATCAACCTCGTCATAAATCAGAGGAATAGAGGATGTTTCTACCCTATCATGAACTGTAAAATATAGCAGGTACTCTGCCAGTAAAGGCGCTTTATGAACTGCTAATTTCTCCTCAAAAGCAGGTGCAGCCTCGTAGCTGACATAGCCCACCACATAATAGCCTTGCTCTTGGTAGCTTTCCACTTGTGCCAGCAAATCTGCCACTTCTGCTACATTTCTCGTTTTCAACTCTTTAATGGGCTGGGTAAAGGTGTATCTCTCTCCCAAAGCCCTAAAATCAATCACTGTTTTTCTATGCATATTTCAAGTATAGCATAAAATAAGAAAACCCTCATCCGCAAAGCTGATAAAACAGGCTTTAGTCTCATCACATATCTTCTGATTAGAAAAAAAACTCTCCTAGTAGCTATTTTGCTCTAGGAGAGTTTTAAAAATAACATTACGCACTTAGCCCAAAAGAGGAGTTGCGACTTTTAGAAATGGTTGCTAATTTTCTAATTAGTCTTCTTCATCTTCTTTTCGACGATGAATAATAAGACCAAAACCAAGTATCGCACTTCCTGCTGCTGCAAGCATTGCTGTTATTGATTCTGTTGTACCTGTATTTGGTAATTCTCTGGCCACTACACGCTGATTAGCAGCTACTTGCTGATTCTCATTTTCAAGTTGGGAGATAGCGGATGCTACACTCTTTTTCACTCTAGCTTTGGTTTCTTCAGCTTTCACTACCTGGTCTATTGCTTGTTTTGCATGTTGTTTTGCTTTAGAAATTGGATTGACTGAGTCTACATGAACTCCAACACTTGCTCTAACAGCCGGTCTAATTTGTGCGATTGGATCGACTGAAGTGACTTCTGCGATTCCAGTTATCTTAGCTTGAGTGACTTCTTCATTTGTTGTCGCATTATCGATTGAGTCTTTTGCTGCATCAGCTTTTGCTTTCGCGTCTGCCTTAGCCACAGTTTTCTCTTCATCTGTTAAGTCTGTGCGAGCATCAATCTCATCGTTCTTAGCTTTTAGGGCATTATCTATTGCTTGCTTCGCTGCTGTCTTCGCTACTGCTGCTGGATTGACTGAAGTTACCGCTGTTATTCCAGTTGACTTACCTTGAGCTACTTCGGCATTTGTTGTTGCGTTATCGATTGAGTCTTTTGCTACATCAGCTTTTGCTTTCGCGTCTGCCTTAGTCGCAGTTTTCTCTTCCTCTGTTAAGTCATTATTAGCGTCAATCTCGTCGTTCTTAGCTTTCAGCGCATCGTCGATGGCTTGCTTAGCTGCTGGTTTAGCTTGTGCTATTGGATTTACTGATGCTACTGATGTTGCTCCATCAACCTTAGCTTGAGCTACTTCGGCATTCTTTGTCGCATTGTCGATTGCTTGTTTTGCCGCATCAGCTTTGGCTTTTGCATCTTCCTTAGCCGCAGTTTTTTCTTCATCTGTTAAGTCTGTACGAGAATCTATCTCGGCATTCTTATCTTTAAGAGCTTCATCAATGGCTTGCTTAGCTTCTGCCTTCGCTACTGCTTCTGGATTGACTGAGATGACTTCTGCTATACCAATTGACTTACCTTGATCGACTTCGGTATTTGTTGTCGCGTTGTCAATTGCCCCTTTCGCTGCATCTGCTTTTCTCTTAGCATCTACCTTAGCTGCAGTTTTCTCTTCATCCGTTAAATCTGTACGAGCATCGATCTCATCGTTCTTAGCTTTTAGGGAATCATCTATTGCTTTCTTAGCTTCTGTCTTCGCTACTGATTCTGGATTTACTGAAGTTACTTCTGTTGTTCCATTTTCCTTAGCTTGGTCTACTTCAGCATTTGTTGTTGCGTTATCGATTGCTGTTTTCGCTTCATCTGCTTTCGCTTTTGCGTCTATCTTAGCCACAGTTTTCTCTTCGTCTGTTAAGTCTGTGCGAGCATCGATTTCGGCATTCTTAGCTTTAAGCGCTTCATCGATGACTTTCTTTGCCGCTAGTTTCGCTACTGGCATTGGATTTATTGAGTCTACACTTGTTGTTCCATCAGTCTTAGCTTTAGTTACTGCATCATTTGTCGTAGCGTTGTCGATTGCTTGCTTAGCTGCATCAGCTTCTGCTTTTGCGTCTGCCTTAGCCGCAGTTTTCTCTTCGTCTGTTAAGTCTGTACGAGAATCTATCTCGTCGTTCTTAGCTTTAAGGGCATCGTCGATGGCTTGCTTAGCTGCTGGTTTCGCTACTGGCGTTGGATTTATTGAGTCTACACTTGTTGCTCCATCTGCTTTAGCTTGGTCTACCGCTGCGTTTGTTGTCGCGTTGTCGATGGCTTGTTTGGCTGAGTCTGCTTTGGCTTTCGCATCTGCTTTCGCTGCAGTTTTCTCTTCGGCTGTTAGGTCGTTGTTCGCATCAATTGCGTCATTCTTAGCTTTCAATGCATCATCGATGGCTTGCTTAGCCGCTTGCTTAGCTACTGGCGTCGGATTTACTGAGTCTACACTTGTTGTTTCATCAGTCTTAGCTTTAGTTACTGCATCATTTGTCGTAGCGTTGTCGATTGCTTCTTTCGCTGCATCAGCTTTTTTCTTAGCATCTGCCTTAGCCGCAGTTTTCTCTTCATCTGTTAAGTCTGTACGAGAGTCGATTTCATCAGTCTTAGCTTTGAGAACTTCGTCGATGACTTTCTTAGCTTCTGGCTTCGCTACTGCGTCTGGATTGACTGAATCAACTGATGTTGTTCCAGTTGTCTTTTCTTGCTCCACTTCGACATTTGTTGTCGCATTATCGATGGCTTTTTTCGCTACATCTGCTGTCGCTTTAGCGTCTGCTTTGGCTGCAGTTTTCTCTTCGTCTGTTAAGTCTGTACGAGAGTCGATTTCATCAGTCTTAGCTTTGAGAACTTCGTCGATGACTTTCTTAGCTTCTGG